>JBDTTY010000263.1:0-4705 GCA_040007975.1 Betaproteobacteria bacterium
AGTCCTGGATTGTGATTCCAGTTGTCGCGGGTTCGAACCCCGTCAGCCACCCCATTTCCCGCATGATGTCCGGTTGCATGTAGACGAGGCTTCAGCCTCGTGCAGGACGTCATGCGAGGCTGAAGCCTCGTCTACGAGAAATTTCGCGCAGCGGACACTCCCGAATCGCGTTCATTGCGCGACTTTTAACACCACCACGCCGCCGATGATCAGCAGCACCCCCAAGTAGCGGGCCACGCTGGCGGTATCGCCGAAGAACCATACGCCGATCGCAAACGTGCCGGCGGCACCGATCCCCGTCCAGATCGCATAGGCCGTGCCGATCGGAATCTCGCGCTGCGCGAGATACAGCAGCAGGCCGCTCAACGCCATCCCTGCCAGCGCCATCGCGATACCGCTGATTCGGTGCGCCTCGGTTTGGGCCAGCTTCAGGCCTACCGGCCAGCAAATCTCGAACAGTGCAGCCACGATCAGGTATAACCAAGCCATCGCAATTCTCCATCGTGTGAACCCGCGTCGAACGGGGTCAGCCCCGCGTAACGTGCATGCGTGGCCGGTTGTGGCTATGCTGGCATCCGTTGACGCCAGTGTTGGCGCGCCCACCGGTATCCTGCCATGGACCTGAAGCACATCTGCAAGTTGTCGCACCATCTGGTCAAACCCTACCGCATCGCCAATGGACGCAAGTTTCGCCTCAAGGATCACGATCCGGGGGACACGGGCTTGCTCAAGGCCGAGGACAAACCACGCGCGCAGGAGGCGCTCGCCGCCGGCAAGGAGGCGCTATCGCAGTTGCAGGACATGCTTTATGCGCATGATCGCTGGTCGGTGCTGCTCGTCTTTCAGGCAATGGATGCCGCGGGCAAGGACGGCGCGATCAAGCACGTGATGTCGGGCATCAATCCGCAGGGCTGTCAGGTATTTTCGTTCAAGGCGCCGTCACACGAGGAACTCGACCACGACTGGATGTGGCGCTGCACGCGGGTGATGCCCGAGCGCGGCCGAATAGGTGTGTTCAATCGCAGCTACTATGAAGAAGTGCTGGTGGTCAAAGTGCATCCGGCATTTCTCACCGCGCAAAAACTTCCGCCCCAGACCATCACGAAGAATATCTGGAAGGAACGCTATCGCGACATTCGCGGCATGGAACGACACATGGCCAGCAACGGCACCTTGATCCTCAAATTTTTCCTCAACGTGTCTCCCGACGAACAGAAAAAGCGATTTCTCGAGCGTATCGACCAGCCCGACAAGAACTGGAAATTTTCCGCCGGTGATGTGACGGAGCGTGGCCACTGGAAAGACTACATGTCGGCGTATCAGACCATGATCCAGCAGACATCGGCACCGCATGCGCCGTGGTATGTCGTGCCCGCCGACAACAAGTGGTACACCCGCGCGATCGTGGCGGCGGCGATCGTCGACGGCCTCGCATCGCTTGGCCTGCACTATCCCGAGGTGGATAAGGCGCAGCGCGCAGAACTGCAGGCCGCCAAAAAACTGCTGCTCGCCGAACAGGGGTAACCGGAGCGGTTTCGCGTTTACCGATACACTCCGTGATTACCCTCCGGGTTGACCCGGCACGATTGCCTCGATGAAATTCAGCATTGCCACCTACAATATCCACAAGGGCTTTTCCCACCTCACGCGCCGCATGGTGATTCATGAGTTGAAGGAGAAGTTGCATGGACTGTCCGCCGATCTCTTGTTTTTGCAGGAAGTGCAGGGCGTGCATCATCGCAACGCCGGGCGTTATCACGATTGGCCGGTCAAGCCGCAGCACGAGTTCATCGCCGACACGAAGTGGCATGAAGTGGCGTACGGTCGCAACGCCGTCTATCGGCAGGGACATCACGGCAATGCCGTCCTGTCGCGCTATCCGATCGTGGCACAGGAAAACGCGGACATCTCGGCGCACGCGTTCGAAAGTCGTGGCCTGCTGCATTGCGAGATCAAGCTGTCTCCAACGTCACCGATCCTGCACTGCCTCAATGTCCACCTCGGCCTCTTCGAGCGCGGGCGCCAATGGCAGATCCAGGCATTGGTCGAACGCATTGCCGAAACGGTGCCGCGGGATGCGCCGATGATCATCGCCGGTGATTTCAACGATTGGCGGCGCAAGGCCGATCGCGAGCTCACGGAGCGCCTTGGGGTCTATGAGGTGTTCGAAGCCGTGAAAGGACGTCCGGCCAGAACGTTTCCATCCGTGCTGCCGGTGTTTCGCCTCGACCGAATTTATGCGCGCGGACTGACCGCAGTGGACGCCCACGTGCACTATGCATTTCCATCGGGTCGAATGTCTGATCATGCAGCACTCGCGGCCACCTTCGAGGTGCCGAGCAAGAGTCGCTAGCGCGGCAGCAGCGCCGGCGGATCCCCGATGAATCGCTTCGAGCCCGGCAATGCCATCGACCTGCTGCGCAGTGGTGGAGAATTTTTCCCGGCGCTGTGCGCAGCAATCGACAGCGCCGCACACGAGGTCTGGCTCGAGACCTACATTTTTGCCGATGACGACATGGGCCGTCTGGTGGCGGCGGCGCTCGTCGCGGCGGCACGGCGTGGCGTGACGGTGCGCGTGCTGGTCGATGGCTGGGGGGCCAAGCACTATCTGACGCGGTCGCTCGAACAGTCGCTGCGCGATGGCGGCGTCCACTTGATGAAGTACCGGCCGGAAGTGGCGCCATGGCAGTTTCGGTCGCATCGGCTGCGGCGAATGCATCGCAAGCTGGCGCACGTGGACGGTCGGGTGGCCTTTGTCGGCGGCATCAATCTCATCGATGACATGAATACACCCGGGCATAAGCCACCGCGTGTGGATTTTGCCGTGCGCGTACGCGGCCCGTTGCTCGCACCAATCGTGCAGTCGATGCAGCGGCTGTGGGCGCTGGTCGAATTGGTCCAGCTCGACCGCAGTGATGTGCCCTTGTTCCCCGACCCGATCACGACGGACCGCGTGGGCACACAGACCGCGAAATTCGTGATCCGCGACAACTTTCGCTATCGCCGTGACATCGAGCTTGCTTATCTGGCCGCGATCCGTACCGCCAAACGCGAAATCCTGATTGCCAATGCCTATTTCTTTCCCGGCATCAAATTCCGACGTGCGCTCACGGCAGCTGCGCAGCGGGGCGTCGGCGTCACGCTGCTGCTGCAGGCGCGGGTCGAATACCGGTTGCTGCATTACGCATCGCGAGCTCTTTATGGTCAGTTGCTGGCGGCAGGCGTCAGGATCGAGGAGTACCACCGATCTTTTCTGCACGCCAAAGTGGCCGTTGTCGATGGCACGTGGGCGACGGTGGGCTCATCCAACATCGATCCCTATTCGCTGCTGATGGCGCGCGAAGCCAACGTTTTCGTGCGCAATCCACTATTTGCCGAGCAACTTCGCGTCGAGTTGGCGGAGATGGTCGACGGTGGATCGACACGCGTCGAAGCCGAGCGCTGGGCCGGCCGATCGCTGGTTGCCAAGGCGGTCACCTGGATCGCGTACGGACTGGTCCGTGCCGGCATGGGTCTCCTGGGGTACGGCGGCAATGAATGGTTCGTGCAGCGCGCGCCGCGCTCGAACTGACCAATGAGCGCGCGACACTCTTCAACGCCGTTGCCGGCGCCGGCGGAATTGAACGTGCCGCGCACGCAGCGGGGCGATTGGGCCACGATTCGCACGTTGTTGCCCTACCTGTGGGAATACAAGGGCCGTGTGGTGGCGGCGATTGCGTGCCTGGTCCTGGCCAAGGTGGCCAATGTCGGTGTGCCGATGTTGTTGAAGGAGATTGTCGACAGTCTCGATCAACGTACCGCGGTGCTTACGGTACCGCTCGCGTTGCTGGTCGCCTACGGCGCATTGCGACTGTCCACCACGCTTTTCACTGAGCTGCGCGAATTCTTTTTTGCGCGCGTGACGCAACGGGCCGTGCGCAAGATTGCGTTGCGCGTGTTCCGCCATCTGCACGCGTTGTCGCTGCGCTTCCATCTGCATCGACAGACTGGGGGCTTGACGCGTGACGTGGAGCGTGGTCAGCGCGGCATTTCAACGTTGATCAGCTTTGCATTATTTTCCATTTTGCCCACGCTGATCGAAATCACGCTGGTGCTCGGCATCCTGTTTGTCCGCTACGACTGGACATTTTCGGCGATCACCGTCGGCGCGCTGGTGTTCTATATCGGCTTCACGATATTCGTCACCGAATGGCGCACGCATTTCCGGCGCACGATGAACGAGCTCGACTCAAAGGCCAACACACGCGCGATCGACAGTTTGCTCAACTACGAGACTGTCAAGTATTTTGGCAACGAGGAGTGGGAGGCGCGGCGCTACGACGAGAGTCTGCAGCGCTTCGAGTCCGCGGCCGTCAAGAGCCAGACCTCGCTGTCGGTACTCAACGTCGGGCAGTCGATGATCATCGCGATTGCGGTCACGCTGATCGTATGGCGTGCCACGGTGGGCGTGGTCGACGGCACAATGACGATCGGCGATCTCGTGCTGGTCAATGCGTTCATGATCCAGCTCTACATTCCGCTCAATTTTCTGGGCGTTATTTACCGCGAGATCAAGCAAGCCTTGGCCGACATGGAACGGCTGTTCGGGCTGATCAAAGAGAACGCGGAGGTCAAGGACAAGGCCGGCGCGACGCCGCTCGCCTTGCGCGGGGCAGAGGTGCGCTTTGATCATGTCGAGTTCTTCTACGAGCCCAATCGCCAGATT
>JBDTTY010000264.1:0-4701 GCA_040007975.1 Betaproteobacteria bacterium
GTTGGTGCCCGCGGTGGCGCCGCCACCGGACAGTTCGACGATGTTGTAGATCTTGTCCGGCGCCTGCGCGGCGACGGCCATCGGCAAGAACAGCGCGACAGCAGCGGCCAGCGAGCGAATGCTGTACTTCATGGTGACTCCTCCTTGATAACGACGAACGTTGCGTTTCGCGAGGGTCTGGTCCCTGGTCACACGTGCCTTGATCTGCGGTGCGTGCCTTCCGTGGGGCGGCTTTGGCAGGGCAGGAGTAGTGGTTGCCGGGTTGTGCGATTAACGCTTTTGTGTGCGATCAACGGACCAAACGTTATCCCCGTCGCGCAATACGGTCAAGTGCGATAATCGAAATGTTGTGCGTTTAACGGACAAAGTGTATCGTAATTCACTCCGGACCCTGCACTCTGCGCCAATGCCCAAGCGACCCGCAACTAATCCCGCGATCCTCCAGACGGCGCCCGCCAAGGCGCGTATGCGAAAGGCCCCGCCCGCGTCGCCACCTTCTCGCGAGCCGGGCAATCCGGCTTCGACGGTCGCGGCTCCCACCGGTGAACTCTGTGCCGCAGCGGCCATCGAAGCCATGAGTGGCGACCCCAATTTCATGACATCACTGGCGCGCGGATTGGCCGTGGTCCGCGGCTTCACACAACAAAAGCGCAGCCTCACAATTTCGCAGTTGAGCCAGCGCACCGGCATCCCGCGCGCTGCCGTGCGGCGCTGCCTGTACACGTTGGCGAAGCTTGGATATGTCGGAGCCGATGACGGCAAGGCGTTTTCGCTGCAGCCCAAGATTCTGGGGCTGTCGCATGCATATCTGTCGTCGACCACGCTCGCCTCGGCGGCGCAGCCTCTGCTCGACCGCGTCAGCGACGTGCTGCACGAGTCGTCGTCGCTCGCACTGCTTGAAGGCGATGAAATTCTCTACATCGCGCGATCATCCACGATGCGGCGGATCATGTCGGTGGACTTGAGCATCGGCGCGCGGCTGCCCGCTTATTGCACGTCAATGGGCCGCGTGCTGCTCGCGCACCTGCCACCCGCGGAATTGACCGGTTACTTTGCTCGCGTGAAATTGATCGCATACACCAACCGCACGATCATTGCGCCCGCCAAGATTCGCGCCGAATTGGAACGCGTGGCAGCTGCCGACCATGCGGTGGTCGATCAGGAACTGGAGCTTGGCTTGCGTTCGATCGCGGTACCGGTGCGCGATTTGTCGGGGCGCGTGGTGGCGGCAATGAACATCGGCACGCAGGCATCACGCGTCCCGATTCCCGAACTCGAGCAGCGCTTTTTGCCTGAACTGCATGAAGCGGCGCGCGAGCTTGGAATGACGCTGCTGGCGTGATCGCCGCTGGCGCGTTGGTGGCGGATGGCGTGCCAATGGCGCGGCCGGCGATGGTTGCGTTGACCGCGACTACATGTATCGGCGATCGACACGAGCAAGCGGCCACAGCCAACCACCTCTGCATCCGGATCAGCGCAAGTAATTGAGATACACCCAGATCAGCCCGATGGCGCCAACGATCGACAGAATCCAGCCCGCCGGATGGAACCGACCATCGGGGGATTTCCACAATATGCTACCGAGAAAGCCACCGACGAGCGAACCACCGATGCCCAACAGCGTGGTCATCCAGAACCCCATTGATACGGCACCGGGATAAAGGAAACGGGCCAACAGGCCAACCACAAATCCGACCACGATCATTGAAATAATGCCCATGATGCCCATCGGGACCTCCAGAGGTTACGGGTAAGTTTTCCGGCTTGAGCCGGATTGCGGAATTTGGATCGTGCCGGTTGAAGAGGCGGGCACGCGCATAGTGTAATACCGAGACGCCCCGAGTCGACTCATGGCCATGACCTCCACCGCTCGAAACGCATTGCTCGTCGTGTTGGCCGTGAGCCACCTGGGTGCGACGGCGGGGGTCGCGGCCACTGCCTGCGAGGCCACCAGCGGCGCCAAATTACTGCCACTCGTGGAGCTCTTTACGTCGGAAGGCTGTGACAGTTGCCCGCCTGCCGACCGGTGGCTGGCATCGGGCTTTCCCGTCGCAACGTCAACACCGCAGGCGTCGGTACTGGCCTTTCATGTCGACTATTGGGATCGGCTTGGCTGGAAGGACCGGTTCGCGACACCACAATTCACCGCGCGACAATATGCCGCCTTGCGATCCTCCGGGGAAACGTTCGTCTACACGCCGCAGGTGCTGGTGCAAGGCAAGGACGCACGCAACTGGGGTGGCGGCGCCGTGACCGAAAAGGTGGCCGCCAGCCGCGTGCGACCGGCGCGCGCCGACATCAAGGTAGCGCTCGACGGTGCCGCAGGCGGCGTCCTCAATGCACGTCTCGATGTGCGCGTGCCCGAAACGCCGCTGCAAAAGCGCACGGAGGTTTGGCTCGCTTACACCGACAGTCGTCTCGTGTCGGAGGTGAAGGCCGGCGAAAATCGCGGCGTGCGATTGACGCACGATCATGTCGTGCGCACGTTGGCGGGCCCCTTTGCGCTCGATGCGCAAGGTCATCTCGACCGCATCATTGCGATTGCGCGTCCTGCCGAAGCCGGGTCCGGCGCTACGCTGGTCGCCGTTGTGCAGGATGCGAAGAACGGCGACGTGCTGCAGACGTTGTCGCTGCCCGTGTGCGGGGAATGAAACGACCAGCCCTCTCGACGGCAGCTTCGCTCAGATGGCGCAGAAAAGTCTCGCCGGCACCCTTGCGCGCACCGACAGCGGCCTGCATGATCACCGGACTGTCGAACTCGGCCGGACCGCTAGCCCTGTACACCGCCGTCACCGACGGAGGCCTCCGGCGCATCGGGTGGATCAGCGTCGGCGTCGTTCGCCTTGCGCTTGCGGTCGGCATTCCGCTGGCGCCAACCTTCGGTGCCGTACAGCACCAGCAGCACTGATCCGGCCACGAGGCACCCCAGCACCGTATCGTAGAGTCGCCACAACAATAGTTGCGCATCGCCGCCCTTGTCCAGCAGCGCCAGATCGAGCAGCAACATCACCAGCGTGGTGAAAACGGTGCTCATCCAGAAATAATTCACCGCCGTGGCCTTGGGCAAAAACGCGGCCATGCTGATGGCAAGGATCGCCAGCGTCCATGGTTCATGCACGAAATGGACGATGATGCCGGCGAGGACGATTCCCGCCAGCGTGCCGCCGATCCGCTGGGTGATCAGCTTCAACGCCGTCGCGTCGTCAGGGTGCATTACAAACAGCACCGTCAGCCCTACCCAACCAGGCAGCATTGCGTGCAGCGAGTCCGCCGCGAACATCGCCAGGGCAACGGTCACGGCCAACGTGATCGCGTAGAACAGCGGATTGCGCTGCCCGGACATCAACGCCCGCATTTCGCCGAACGGTGTGAGGCCGGTGCCGCGGTTGTACCGCCAAAAGGAAATCAGCACGCCGACCAGCAACGCAAAGATGCCACCTGCTGCAAAAGTGCTTGCAGCGGCAGTGGTGGCGGCGAAACCCGCCGACGTGACAATCACGATCGCCGCGCAAATCTTGCCGACCATCGTGAGATACGGAAAAAACGGCTTGGGCAAACCGGCCAGAAACGTGATGAAGACCACGATCACGTGCATCGTGACGTGATCCTGCTGCAGCATCACGCCCAGCGCACCGGCGCCGATGATGAGGCCGATCGCCACGAGAACCGACACCACGCGCGTGCTGATCGATCGTCGCGGGTCGGTCTGCAGCGCCATCACGGCGCCCATTCCGGCAAACAGTGCGGCGCGTGGTTCGCCCGACGTCAAGGCGACCAGCACCGGTACCCCTGCACCGATGGCAAACAACAATGCACGGTCCAGGCTGTAAGGGACAGGTGGCGGGATGTTGCTGGTCATGACGTTGGGCATCGGCGCACTCTACGCGATCGCGCCGCTCTGCGGCGGCGCCTTGCACGTCCTCAGCTGCACTCGAGGTGTCGCGCCTTGCACATTGCCAGCACATCATCGGGATTGCGCTGCCACCAGTTGTTGGCAGAAAAGATCTCGACCTCATGCATGCCGCGGTAGCCGTTTTGCTCCATCCATCCGCGCACGAGCGGCAGGTCGATCACGCCGTCTCCCATCATGCCGCGGTCGGTCAGGAGATCGGTCGTGGGCACCAACCAGTCGCAGATTTGATACGCCAGCAGCCGCGACGGCGTGGCCGCACCCGCGCGTTCGATCTCGCGCTGCAGATGTGGATCCCACCAGACCTGGTATGCGTCCACGGCGATGCCGACACCGGTGCCGAGTTGGTCGCAAAGATTGTTGGCGTGTTCCATCGTGTTCACGCAGGCGCGTTCCGCCGTGTACATCGGATGCAGCGGCTCGATGGCCAGCGGCATGCCAGAGGGGCGCGCATACTCCAGCAACTCGCCGATGCCGTCACGGACCATCTCGCGCGCACCCGCCAGGTCTTTCGACAGGACGCGTCCGGTGGGATCTTTGGGCAAGCCACCAACGACCAGCACCAGGCATCGCGCGCCCAACGTCAGTGCTTCGTCGACCGCGCGCTTGTTGTCGTCGAGCGCCGCGCGACGACCTTCCCGGTCGACGGCGGGAAACATGCCACCGCGGCAGTAGCCGGAGACGGTCAGTCCGGCGTCGCGAATGCGCGACGTGGTGTCAGCGAGACCGGCCGCCTTGACCTGATCGCGCCACGGCGAAATGCCGCGTATGCCGTGCCGGACGCAGCCCGC
>JBDTTY010000265.1:0-4698 GCA_040007975.1 Betaproteobacteria bacterium
CCAGCGAGAAGAGCAGCGTGGCGGCGTAGGTCAGTCCGAGGACGACGGCGATGGTTGACGACCTCGACCATCGCGCAGATGCCAACGCCCGGGCGCGGGTGCTCGACGTCGACACCTCGTTTCTGGTGCAGGCGCCGGCAGGCTCGGGCAAGACGGGGCTGCTGATACAGCGGGTGCTGGCGTTGTTGGCGCACGTTGAACGGCCGGAACAGATTCTGGCGATGACATTCACGCGCAAGGCCGCCGCCGAAATGCGCGAGCGCGTGTTGCACGCGTTGCGCGACGCGCAACAAGCGGTACCGATCGATGCCGCCGATGCGCATGCGCTGCGTACCCGTGCGCTGGCGGTCGCCGCCCTCGCGCAGGACACGCGATGCGACTGGCAACTGGTCGACAACCCGTCGCGACTACGCATGATGACGATCGATGCGTTGGCCACCGCTTTTGCGCGGCAGGCACCGATTACCACCGGATTGGGCGCGTTGCCGGCGTTTGTCGATGATGCCGGCGGGCTCTATCGGGAGGCCGTACTGGCCGCGCTACGCGGCGCGTCGGCAGCGGATCCCGCGTGGCGCCCGTTTCTCGCGCATCTCGACAATGATGCCGGTACCGTTGTCACGTTACTTGCGGACATGCTGGGCAAACGTGACCAGTGGCGCAATCGGTTGCCCGTCGGGCCTGCGGGTCCGGCCATTCGCACCGCACTGGAGGCGGCGTTGGCGTACGAGACCGATGCAGTGCTTGCGCGAATCACCGCGCTGTTGCCGACGGCATTGGCCAACGCTCTGGTTGGCCACCTGCGCTATGCCGCTGCGTCATTTGCCGCGGAGCGCGGTGCGCATACGGCAGCCGCACTGCAGGCATTGGCGGATGGGGGTGGATTACCGCCGGCGTCGGTGATCGACCTCGCGCATTGGCAAGTCCTGGCCAACTGGCTGTTGGTCAAAGGCGATGCGCGCCTGCGCAGCCGCTGGACCAGAACGGAAGGATTCCCCGCCGCGGAAAAGAAAGCCGAGACCGCCCGAGCGCGCACGGAGGCCAAGGCCGCCATGGAAGCGTGGGCTGATGCAGTCGCTGCAGTGCCCGGATTGGTCGCTGCGCTGCACACCGTGCGGTCGTTGCCGCCGGCGCGTTATACCGACGAGGCGTGGGCGTTCGTCGCGGCGACCCTGGCATTGTTGCCCACGCTCGCTGCACAGCTGCAACTGGTGTTCGCGCGGTCTGGCGAAACCGATTTCAGCGAGGCCACGCTGCGCGCATTGACCGCACTGGGGGATGCGGAAGCGCCGGGCGACCTGTTGCTGGCGGCCGATCTGTCGATCGCGCATGTGCTGGTCGATGAATTCCAGGACACCTCGTGGACCCATCTCGAATTGATCGCTCGTCTGACGGCCGACTGGTCGCCCGGCGATGGCCGCACATTGTTTGCGGTGGGCGATCCGATGCAATCGATCTATCGTTTTCGCGAAGCCGAAGTACGGATTTTTCTCGACGCGCAAGCAAGTGGCCGCATCAATCATGTTCCCGTCGAATGCGTGCAACTCACGCGCAATTTTCGCTCGCGCCTGCCCGTGGTGGAATGGATCAATACCGTTTTTTCGCGGGTCTTGGGAGCGACATCGAATCCGGCACGCGGCGAAGTCGGCTATGCGCCGGTGCTGGCCACGCGCGGCACGACGAGCGATCCGTGGCCCACCGTCGAGCTTGTCGCTGACACCAACGCCGAAACGGCGCGCGTACTGGCGCACATTGCAGTGGCGCGCCGCGAAGGCGCCATGGATATCGCCATTCTGGTGCGGTCGCGCGCGCATCTTGCGTCGATCCTGCCGGCGCTGCGTGCCGCACAAATTCCATTCACGGCAGTCGATCTCGAAGCACTGTCCGAGCGCCTCGTCACGCGTGATCTGCTTACGCTCACGCGCGCACTCACGCAGCCCGCCGATGGCATCGCCGGGATGGCCTTGCTGCGGGCGCCGTGGTGCGGCCTGATGCTCGCCGATCTGTTGCGGATCGCCGACGCTGCCCGTGCGACCACCGTGCTCGCTGCGATCGAAGATCCCGCCACGCTCACGACGTTGTCGGCCGATGGCCAAGCGCGTCTCGCGCGCACCCGCGCCGCATTGACATCGGCACTGGCCGCTCGCGGTCGGATGCCGCTGCAGGATGTGGTCCGTGCCGCGTGGCTGGCGCTGGGTGGACCGGCGTGCGGGGAGGGCGACGTCGATATCGAAGGTGCCAATCGCTATTTCACGCTGCTGGGCGCCTACGCGCGAGGCGGCGACATGCCGGATTGGGACGACTTTGTTCGCGTGGCCGGCAAGCTGTACGCCGACGCGGCACCCGTTGCTCCCGGCAGCGTCCAGGTGATGACACTGCATAAGGCCAAGGGACTCGAATTCGATACGGTGATCTTGCCGGGGCTGGCACGGACCACGCGTGGCGGCGACAGTCCGCCATTGCGTTGGCGCGTCCGCGAGCAAGGGCCTCGCAACAAGGTCGTGCTTTTGGCGCCATTGCACGCGCGCACCGGCGCTGCCAGCGTACCCGAGCCCGTCTACGAATATTTGAAGACCATCGATGCCGACGAGGGTAGCGCGGAATTGGGGCGCCTGATGTACGTCGGCTGTACGCGCGCCAAGCGGCGCCTGCACCTGTTGGCGGTACCGAAGATCAAGGTGGACCCCAAGACTGCCGCGCGTAGTTGGCGTGAGCCACCGTCACAATCGGCGTTGGCGCGATTGTGGCCCGCCGTCGAATCCATGGCCGAGCCGACGGACCCACCCGAAACCCTCGCGCACGACGATGCGATCGCGCCTTTGTCGCCACCGCTGTTGCGCTTGCCGCTGGCATGGGCGCCGGTCGCAGCACCCATCGCCCTTCACGTCCCCACAATGCAAGGCGAGATCGCCGCAGATACGCTACCGTTCGATTGGGCGCAGTCCACCGCGGCCGCCATCGGAACCGTGGCCCACCGCATGTTGGCGCAGATCGCCCGCGATGGACTCGCGGCGTGGACGCCGGAACGCGTCGCATCATGTCGCGGTACGATCGGCGTGGCACTGGCCGGCGAAGGCGTGGGGGTGGACGAGCGCAGCGACGCGGCCGACCGCGTGCTCGCGGCGTTGTCCCGGACGTTGACTGATCCCCGGGGGCGCTGGCTGTTTGCGACTACGCACGACGACGCTCGCAGCGAGTGGGCGTTGGCTGGCGTGCATGAAGGCACGATCGAGCACGTCACACTCGACCGCACATTTGTCGCCGACGGGGTACGCTGGATCATCGACTTCAAAACCGGACGCCATGAGGGCGGCGCCACTGCCGCGTTTCTCGACCGCGAACAGGCGCGCTACCGCGCGCAGTTGGAGCGGTACGCGCGTATCGTACGTGGTCTCGACGCCCACCCAGTCCGCTTGGCGCTGTATTTTCCGCTGGTCGACGACGGTTGGCGCGAGTGGGGCTGCGACGCGGCGTAAAAGTGCGAAATACGATATAATTCAAGCCCTTGTCTCATACTCATCGTTCCCGCGCGCAACTGCGGGAACGGGTGCGTTTTCACTGTGCGTATTTTTCGCGGACTGCCCGCACACGCCAACGGGCCGATCGCGCTGACGATCGGCAATTTCGACGGCGTGCATCGCGGCCATCAAGCCATGCTGGCTCGGCTTTGTGAAGCCGCGGCCGACCTGCGTCTGCCGCCGGCCGTGCTGACCTTCGATCCGCATCCGCGCGAATTTTTCGCGCCACAAAAAGCGCCGCCGCGATTGCTGCGATTGCGCCAAAAGCTGGAGCTGTTTCGCATGCTGGGGGTCGCGCAAACCTACGTCGCACGCTTCGACGCTACCCTCGCCGCACTGTCGCCCGACGCCTTCATCGCCGATGTACTGGTACGTCGCCTCGCTGCGCAATGGGTGCTTGTCGGCGACGATTTCCGCTTCGGGCACGCGCGTGTCGGTAATCTTGCCGTGCTGCGCGCGCATGCGGCCACGTTCAGTGTCGAGGGCATGCGCACGGTGGTGGTGGATGGCGATCGCGCGTCGTCGACTGCGGTGCGGCAAGCGCTGGCGGCGGGCGATCTCGCGCGGGCCACGGCATTGCTGGGGCGACCCTTTACAATCACGGGACGCGTGGCGCACGGCCAAAAATTGGGCCGCAAGCTGGGGTTTCCGACGGCCAACATCGAATTGCCGCAGCGTCCACCTTTGGCCGGGATTTTTGCCGTGCGCATTCACGGGCTCGGCGCGGCGCCACGAACCGGTGTGGCCAGTCTTGGCGTACGGCCCACGATCGCAACTGTTGCCAAACCTTTGCTTGAAGTATTCGTTTTCGATTTTGACGAAAACATTTATGGCCGGCGCGTGACGGTCGAGTTCTTGCACAAGCTGCGCGATGAAGAAAAATACGATGACCTCGATTCACTGACGCGGCAGATCCGTGCCGACGTGGCGCAGGCCCGCAGCTACTTTGCAACCGCCCACATCTGACCCTTCGTTTTCACGAAATCCTCCATGCCCGACGACACCAAGATAGATTACAAGCGCACGCTCAATCTGACGGACACCCCGTTTCCGATGCGTGGCGATCTCGCCAAGCGCGAACCGCAATGGCTGCGTGAGTGGCAGCAAAATAAGGTGTACGAGGCCATTCGCGCCGCCGCCGCCGATCGTCCGCGCTTTGTGTTGCACGATGGCCCGCCGTACG
>JBDTTY010000266.1:0-4697 GCA_040007975.1 Betaproteobacteria bacterium
GCTCTTCCAGCCAGCCCAACATCACGTCGCGATACGCGTACGCGCGGCGACATGCCTCGGGCACCGTAAAGGCCTGATTGGCGTCCACCATCAATTCGAACGTGTCACCCACCGCCGTGCGTACGGCCGACAGTCGCGCGACGTCTTCGGCCATCGACGGCTTGCCGACCTTGACCTTGGCGCCGCGAAAACCCTGCGCTTTCGCCGCGACCGCCTCATCGACAAGTTGTTGTGCGGAGTGATGCAACCAGCCACCTTCGGTCGTATATACCGGCACTTTGGGCTGCGCACCACCAGCCATTTTCCATAGCGGCTCGCCGGCGCGGCGACAACGCAAATCCCATAATGCCGTATCGACCGCGGCCAGCGCGAGACTGGTGATCGCCCCCACGGCGGTGGCGTGCGTCGCAAAGAACAGATCTTTCCAGATCGCCTCCACCTGCGCCGCGTCGCGACCGATGAGACGCGGTGCCAGATGATCGCGCAACAGCGCCACCACCGATGATCCGCCGGTGCCGATCGTGTACGAATATCCGGTGCCCACGGCACCGTCGTCGCAGGTGATCCGCACCATCGGCGTTTCCTGCGTGACGAACGACTGGATCGCGTCAGTACGCACCACCTTGGGCGGCAGGTTGACCTGAAGGATCTCGACGCGGTGGATCGGACTCATCTACTTGGGGTACAGAATGCCAGGCAACCATAACACGAGCTGCGGCACGTACGTGATCAGCGCGAGCGTGCCAAGCAGCGGCCACAGCCACGGCAGCACCGCCTTCACCGTCTCCTCGAAAGAAATCTTCGCGATCTTCTGCATGATGAATAGGACCATGCCAAGGGGTGGCGTCAGCAGGCCGATCATCAGGTTCAGCACCATCACCAGGCCGAAATGCACTGGGTCAATGCCGAGCTTCAGCGCAATCGGTACCAACACCGGGACGAGAATCGTGATTGCGGCGATTGTCTCCATGAAACAGCCAATGAAGAGCAGAAACAGATTCGCGAGCAGCAGAAACACCAGCGGGTTGTCGCTGATCGACAGCACGATGTGCGCAATCTGATCGGTGACTTGCGTGGTAGTCAGCACCCAGGCGAAGATTGACGCGCTGGCGACAATGAATAGCACGATCGCGGTTGTCTCGATCGTCTCCATCGAAACCTTGACGAGCATGCGCCAGTTGAGCGTGTGATACCACGCGAAGCCGAGAAACAGCGCCCAAGCCACTGCGGCCACTGCCGCCTCGGTTGGCGTGAACAGTCCACTCGCCATGCCGCCAATCAAAATCACTGGCGTCAGCAACGCCATGAAGGCTTCGAACTTGAAGACGCGGTCGGCAATCATGACCGCCACCAGCGGCGCCCCGAACCGCCACCAGCCCGATAGCGATTCGTCCTTCCACAGGAAGAAAAGCACCGTGGCAGTAATGGCAACGACCCCGAGTTCGAAGAACGCGCGGCTCATGCGCGGCCACGAGAAGGCGAGATCGCGACCGTATCCACGGGTATGGGCGTAATACGAAACCATCCCCATCATGAACAACGCCATCACGACGCCGGGAATGATGCCGCCAGCGAAGAGCTTGCCGATGGAGGTATTCGCCTGCACGCCATAGATGACGAGCGGCAGCGACGGCGGCACGATGGGCCCCAACGTGGACGACGCTGCGGTAACTCCCACCGAGAACCCGGTCGGATATCCGTGATCCTGCATCGCCTTGATCTCGATCGTGCCGAGACCACCGGCGTCGGCCACCGCCGTGCCGGACATGCCGGAAAATATGACACTGGCCACCACGTTCACGTGGCCCAGTCCGCCCTTCAACCAGCCGACCAGCGCGAGCGCGAAGTTGAAGATGCGGTTGGTGATGCCTGACGAATTCATCAGATTGCCGGCAAGGATGAAGAACGGCACTGCCAACAACGGAAAGCTGTCGATACCGCCGACCATGCGATGCACGACAGTCAGTGGGGGTATGGTCCCGGAAATCCAGATATACAGCAGCGAGGCAATGCACATCGCTATAGCGATGGGCACACCGGAGAGCATGACGGCGAGGAAACCGCCCAGCAGGACCGAGTTCATGCGAGCGCCTCTTCCGGACGTTCGAGCACGCTGTAACCCTGCCGCCAGTGCCGGATTGCAACCTGCATCGCGCGGAAAGTCATCATTACGAAACCGAACGCTACGAAGCCGTAGACGTAACTCATTGGAAAATCGACCACTGTCATCTTGAGATTATTCATGCGTGGCACCAAGTCGATCGACAGCCAGCTTGCATAGCCGAAAAAGGCGACGCGAATCAGGTCGACGAACGTGGACAGAAAGCGGCCCACCGGCGCGGGAAGATAGCGATACAGGAACTCCACGTGCACATGCGTGTTCCTGCGTACCGCCATCGACGAACCGACGAAGGTAATGACGATCAGAAGGTACCGCGCGATTTCTTCAGTCCACGCGGCGGAGTCCTGCAATACATAGCGGGTAAAGAACTGATAGAAGACGTCGCCCGCGAGCAGCCAGAAAACGACGAGCGTGAACCAATCCTCCCAGCCATAGCCGGAAAGGTCGATCGACTGATCGACTGCATGAAAGTGCCCGTCGGCATCGAGTACCGGGCTTTCGAGCGACTTGTCTTGTACTCCGCCGGTCATGTTGTCACCTGAAGAGAACGCGTTTGATCAGACAGACTGCCGACAGTCGCGAACATGCGGCCGCCGGCAATCTGTGCCTCATTTCAGGCGAATCGACTACTTGATCGCGACGATGCGGTCGTAGTCCTTCTTGTCGAAGCCAAGCGAATCAAGCGTCGTTGTCTTTAGAACGGCTTCGGCGAATCCCTTGCGGTCGACCGGCACGATCTGGAGTCCCTTGGCCTTGAAAAATTCTGCCAGTTCCTTCTCGCGCCCCTTGATTTTCTCGGTGGCACGGTGCGCAGCCTCAAGCGTCACCTCGGTGAACATCTTCTTCTCTTCTGGCGTCAGCTTGTTCCACACGTGTGGTGCGATCTGCGTGGTCAGGCCATCGACAATGTGACCGGACAGCATGATGGCTTTCTGCACTTCATAGAACTTCTTGGCCTCGATCGTCGTCAGCGGATTTTCCTGCGCGTCGACCGTGCCGTTCTGCAGCGCGAGATAGACCTCAGCGAACGCGATCGGCGTCGGGTTGGCACCACAGGCCTTCGGCATGGCCATGTATACAGGCACATCCGGCACACGGATCTTGAGCCCCTTCATGCCCGCGCAGTCCGTGAACGCACGGTTCGACGTTACGTGACGCGCGCCGTAATACGTGTACGCAGTTATCTGGATGCCGGTCTTCTGGCGGAACCCTTCGACCATTTCAGCGAACACCGGGCTCTTCGAATAGGCAATCAGATGATCGGCGTCGCGGAAGATGAACGGGTAGTAGGCAATACCCAGTCGTGGATAGCTGCGCGCAGCGAACGATGGGCCGCTGATAATCATATCCACGGTGCCCAGCGCCAAGCCCTGGTTGATGTCCGTTTCCTTGCCGAGTGAACTTGCCGGATAGACCGTGATATCGAACTTGCCGTTGCTGCGCTTCTTGATTTCTTCAGCGGCCCACACCGATTCAGTGTGATAGGGCTCGCTGACTTCATAGACGTGCGCCCATTTCAATTTCTGCTGCGCCAGCGCGGGGGCGCCGGCGATCAGCGCAGAGCCTGCGACTGCGGTCAGGATCAATTTCGATACGAAATTCATGTTGTCTCCTTGGTGCTTGTAGTGTGCGTGGCTGTCGATGCCCGCACGACGGTTTGGTAAGTCCCTGTTACGCAAATACCACCTGTACCTTGGTGCTTTTGTTTTTGTCAGCCGCAGCGGCAAACGCTGCAACTGCATCCTGCAACGGATATTGTCCGGACAAGAGCGGGCGGACGTCGACGCGGCGCGTCGAAATATAGTCCACCGCCCAATCGAATTCGATGCCCCAGCGAAATGCGCCCCGCAGATCCAGTTCCTTCGCCATCAATTCATTGACGACGAAAGGCAGCGGCTCGTGCGGCAGCGTGCCCACCTGCACGATCACGCCACCGCGTTTGGTGGCCGCGACGCAGGTTTTCAGCGCATTGAAGTTGCCGGACACCTCGTAGGCGACATCAAACTGCGGCGACGACAGTGCCGCTGCGTCGCGATCGGCACGCAGCGTCACGTCGGCACCGACGATGCGCGCCTGCTGAAGTGGACGGTCGAGCACATCGGTGACCGTGATCTTGCGCGCACCCGCCAGCCGCGCCGCCAGTACCGTGACGCAGCCGATCGTGCCGGCGCCGGTGATCAGCACCGACTTGCCGAGCAGATCGCCACCGCGATTGACGCCGTGCAATCCCACCGCCAGCGGCTCGGCAAAGGCCAACTCGCCCAACGTGATGTCGCCCGCCACCGGATAGCATTGACGCTCGCCCATCACGAAATATTCCTGGAACATGCCTTGCACGTGCGGAAAGCGGCTGGCGCTGCCCAAAAATTTCATGTTGGCGCACAATTGCTCGCGGCCTTCGCGACAGTAGTCACATTGACCGCATGCATGGGACGGCGATACCGCGACGTTGTCGCCCTTTTTGACACGCGTGACACCGGGACCGATGGCCTCGACGATGCCGGAGGCTTCGTGCCCCGGAATCAACGGCTCGCGCACGATGAAATTGCCGTTGCGACCTTCGAAGTAGTAATGG
>JBDTTY010000267.1:0-4696 GCA_040007975.1 Betaproteobacteria bacterium
CACCCTCGCGTGCTGGCTCTTTGTGGCGATGGCCGCCGCCAATGTGCTGGCCTTTGCCGTGGAGTGCGGCTTGGGACCCTGCCCGGATAACCCGACCGGTTACCTGTGGTGGCCGCCGAGTCGTTGACGCCGGCGTGGTACCGATAGTTGAGGCGTAGGCGAGGCTTCAGCCTCGCTGCCGCACCCGCGCGAGGCTGAAACCTCGCCTACGCCTCGCCTACGGTAAATGTAGTGCGTGGAGGAAGCCCGCCTACCGCACTACCAGTACCGGCACCTTCGAGTGCGTCAACACTTTGGTGGTCTCGCTGCCCAGCAGCATTGCCGCCAAACCGCGGCGGCCATGTGACGCCATCACGATCACATCACACTTGCGCTTTTTCGCTGTGGCCATGATGGCTTCCCACGGGGTCTCTGCAATCATATGCACCATCGTGCTCGCAACACCGGCCGCAGCGGCTTTTTTAGCCACGCGAGCAAACACTTTCTTCGATTCTTCTGTAGTCGACTTGGCATAGTCGCGGCGCGACATCGGATTCAAGGCGATGCCTTCCATGTAGATCGGTTGCGGATAGTCTGGTGACACGTGTAACACCGTGACGCGCGCACCAAGGGCCTCCGCCAATCCCAGTGCGTGTGTAACGGCCTTGTCCGACAGCTTGGATCCATCGGTGGGAATCAACAAGTGTTTGTACATCGCAATCCTCCTTGTAACGAGTTGCCAAAAGGTCATCGTACGCGCGTCGCCCCGGGCGAGTTTGACGCGCATCAACTTCAAGTGAATTTGGTGACCGCCAGAGGACATTGTGACCCCGTAAGCGCTTGACCGCTACTGCGTCGCCGCCGTAGATTGAATCCCATGTCAGCACGATTGGACGCTGCGGTGGATCAGGCAACGAATACTCCCCGCAACGCGGGTAGCGATGCCGCTTGTTATCACTGCGGCGAAACGCAATTCCGCCGTGGTCGCTGGACCGTGCCGGTGGAGGGCGATCTGCGCCAATTTTGTTGCGCCGGTTGCCAGGCCGTTGCACAAGCGTTGGGAGCAGCGGGACTCGCCGCGCTCTACGCGCGTCGCACGGACGCCGCGCCGCGACCGGATCCGCATTCTGGCGCAGCCGCGACGGCTACTGCTGATGCCGCGACTGCGGGGGGCTTTGTGCGTTCGCTGGCCGATGGTCGCCGTGAAATTTCTCTATTAATCGATGGCATCAGCTGCGGCGCCTGCGGCTCCCTGTGCGAAGCCTGGATTGCGCGGCAGCCCGGCGTGTGCCACGCGGTCGTCAACGATGTGAGTCAACGCGTCGTGGTCAGCTGGAACCCGGACGCGACCGATTTGGCGGCGGTTTTGCGCGCCATCAGTGCGTTGGGCTTTGCTGCCGTGCCTTACGACCCCGCGCAGCGAGAAGCACGTGCACGGCGCGAAAATCGTGCATTGCTGTTGCGCGCCGCCATTGCGGTGCTGGCCATGATGCAGGTGATGATGTTTGCCGGCGCCACCTATTGGAGCGACGACGGCGTGGCGCCCGAGCAGTTGCGCCTGCTCAACTGGGCAAGCATGGTGCTGACGATGCCGGTGCTTTTCTACTCGGCGGCGCCGTTCTGGCGCAACGCCTGGCGCGACGTGTCCCACGGGCGTGTGGGCATGGATGTGCCGATCGTGCTCGGACTGCTGGTGGCTCTTGCCGCGAGCGCGTGGGCCACGCTGCGTGGTGCAGGTCCGGTTTACTACGATTCGATCACGATGTTCGTGGCGCTGGTGCTAGGCGCGCGCTATCTCGAATTGTTGGCGCGGCAACGTGCGGCGGCAGCCATCGAAGGCTTGGCGCAGCGGCAACCGGATACGGCCGTGCGCTATTGCCGCTGGCCCGGTGTGGCCGTGGAAGCCGTAGCGGCCGCCACGTTGCAGCGTGACGACTATCTACTGGTTCGGCCGGGTTCGCTGGTGCCGGCCGATGGCGAGGTGGTCGAAGGAACATCGGCGGTCGACGAGGCCATGCTTACCGGCGAAGCGCGAGGTCTGGTACGCGGTCCGGGTGACGTCGTGCTGGCGGGGTCGCTCAATCGCGTTCAGCCGCTGGTCGTGCGTGTGCTGCGTGCAGGCGCCGATACACGATTGGCGTCCATTCTTCGACTGACGGAACGTGCGGCGGCAACGCGGCCTGCGATTGCGCGTACTGCCGATCGCATCGCGGCGTATTTTGTGGCGGGTCTCCTGGTACTTGCCGCGATCACCGCCATCGCCTGGACCGGTATCGATCCCGCGCGCGCGCTCGCGGTGACGGTTGCTGTGCTCGTTGTCTCGTGTCCATGTGCACTGGCACTGGCAATGCCGGCGGCGACAGCGGCGTTGACTGGCGCACTCGCGCGTCGCGGAGTCGTGTTCGGGCGCGCTGATGCACTCGAAACACTGGCGCGCGTGACGCATGTCGTGTTTGACAAGACGGGAACGTTGACGCGTGGTGAGGTCCGGCTGACGGACATGCAGGTTGCGGACGGATGCACGCGCGACGCAGCGCTTGCGTTGGCCGCCGCACTGGAAGCGCGGTCCGAGCATCCGCTGGCGGGCGCGTTGGCAACGTATGCAACCGAAGCGACGCCAATCGAGGTATCCGCGCTGACGACCATACGCGGGCACGGGATCGAAGGCGTCGTCGCCGCAGCATCGATTCGTATCGGCACGCCCGAATTCGTGGCCGCCATCGCGGGTCCCATGCCCGATGCGCTGGCGGATTTTGCCGGCCGCGTTTCGAGTGGTGCAACACTGGTCGGACTGGGCGGTGCCAGCGGATGGTGCGCGCTTTTTGCGCTGGCCGATCCGTTGCGCGCTGATGCACGCGTCGGTGTGGCCCACCTCAACCAACTGCACGTGCGCACGCTTATACTTTCGGGTGACCGGCAGTCGAGCGTCGATGCGGTCGCGCATGCGCTGGGAATCGCCGATGCACGCGGGCAATTGACGCCCGAAGGCAAGCGCGACGCCATCGACGCGCTGCAACGCGCTGGCGCCGTGGTGGCCATGGTCGGTGATGGCATCAATGATGCACCGGCGCTCGCACAGGCGCAGGTTTCCTTTTCGCTCGCTAGTGCAACGCCTCTGGCACAATGGACCGCCGATGTCGTCGTGTTGAATGACTTGATCGAATGCGTCCCGGCGACTCTTGCTGGAGCGCGGCGCGCGTTGCGCATCCTGCGCCAGAACTTTGTCTGGGCGATTGCCTACAATGCGTTGGCGATTCCCGCGGCAGCAATGGGCCTGATATCGCCGCTGCTGGCGGCAGTGGGCATGGCGACATCGTCGTTACTGGTCGTCGGCAATGCTTTGCGACTGACTGTCGGGTCGACGCCGACACCAATCCCCGCGTCGATGACTTACGCGTCGGTCACGCCGGCGACAGAACCGGAGCCCGCATGGAAATCCTGATACTGCTGATTCCATTTTCGGTAGTGATCGTCCTGGGCATCGGTGTCTTGTTCTGGTGGAGTGTGAACAACGGCCAGTTCGACGATCTCGAGGGGCCGGGGCAGCGGGTTCTTGCCGATGATGACAATCCCGTGCCAGCAACCGTAGCGGCAAGCGCATCGGCAAGCGCATCGACAAGCGCCTTGACACAGATCAACTAATGACACAGCGCGCTGCCGTAGTATCGCCCTGGTCGATCGGGCGTCGATCGATGCCGTCGCGCGCGTTTTGGGGAGTGAAAAGAGATGGGCAATCTGATTGCCAGTGCAGCAGCGGCCGATCCGGCCGCGGTTTCCGGGACATTGGCGTCACGATCCACGGGCAGGGTGACCTCTGCCGCGGTACCGACGTTCAACTACCGCGTGGTACGGCAGTTTGCCATCATGACAGTGGTATGGGGCATCGTCGGAATGTTGGTCGGTGTCATCATCGCTGCGCAGTTGCTGTGGCCGGCGCTCAATTTCGATATTCCGTGGTTGACGTACGGCCGCCTGCGTCCGCTGCACACGAACGCGGTGATCTTCGCGTTTGGTGGCAGTGCGCTCTTCGCATCCTCGTACTACTGCGTCCAACGTACCTGTCAGGCGCGGCTCTTTTCAGACCGTCTGGCCGCCTTCACCTTCTGGGGTTGGAATTTGGTGATCGTGCTCGCGATCATCACGCTTCCGCTTGGCATCACGTCCAGCAAGGAATATGCGGAACTGGAGTGGCCGATCGACATCCTGATTACCGTGGTGTGGGTGTCCTACGCCATCGTGTTCTTCGGCACGATTGCCAAGCGCAGGACCCCGCACATTTATGTTGCGAACTGGTTCTTTGGCGCCTACATCATCACCATCGCGCTATTGCATGTGGTCAACAGCGCGGCACTACCGATCGGACTCACCAACTGGAAGTCGTACTCCGCGTATCCCGGTGTGCAGGATGCAATGATCCAGTGGTGGTACGGCCACAACGCGGTCGGCTTTCTACTGACCGCCGGCTTCCTCGGCATGATGTATTACTTCGTACCCAAGCAGGCCGGACGTCCGGTCTATTCGTATCGACTGTCGGTAGTCCACTTCTGGGCGCTGATCTTTCTCTACATGTGGGCAGGGCCGCACCATCTGCATTACACCGCGTTGCCGGACTGGACGCAATCGATCGGCATGGTGTTTTCATTGATCCTGCTGGCGCCGTCGTGGGGCGGCATGATCAACGGGATGATGACGCTGTCGGGTGCCTGGCACAAGCTGC
>JBDTTY010000268.1:0-4689 GCA_040007975.1 Betaproteobacteria bacterium
GATCAGACGGATGCCGTGCGCCACCGTACGTTGACGGCCGCGCGGCAGCCGTTCAAGGACCTCTGCAACACCACGCGTGATGCTGACGGGCAATGGCGCTTCTGGAGTTTTTCCGGTGAGCCAGTCATGGATCAGGACGGGCGCTTCGCGGGCTATCGCGGGATTGCACGCGATGTCACGCAGGCCCATCGCGCCGAAGAAAAAATTCGACGGCTCGCGCACTTCGACGAGCTGACGGGTCTGCCCAACCGCACGATGTTCATGCATACGCTACAGCGGGCCTCGAGCCTCGCGCAGCGGCGCAACAAGACCTTCGCGCTGTTCTTCATTGATCTCGACCGTTTCAAGAACATCAACGACAGTCTGGGACATGAAGCGGGCGATCACCTGTTGCAGGATGTGGCGCGACGGCTGCGCCATCATCTGCGTGAAAGCGATACCGTGGCGCGTCTGGGCGGCGACGAATTTGTCGTGCTGGTCGAAGACTGTGCCGACGAGCGCGAGCTCGATGCGATCGCGCAGAACATTCTCAATGCGGTGGGTCGTCCGTACATCCTGTCGGGCCAGGAGTATCACGTCACCGGCAGCATCGGCATCTCCATGTATCCGGCCGACGGGCAGGACCCCGCCGCACTACTCAAGAACGCCGATATCGCGATGTATCTCGCCAAGGATCGCGGCAAGAACAACTTCCAGTTTTACTCACCGCAGCAAAACGCGCACTCTTTCGAACGTCTGGCCCTCGAATCCGCATTGCGCCATGCGCTGGGGCGCTCCGAATTCATGCTGCACTTCCAGCCCAAGGTGGAGATCGCCACGGGCAACATCGTTGGCGTCGAAGCGTTGCTGCGCTGGAACCATCCTGATCTGCAGATGGTAATGCCCAATCAGTTCATTCCGCTGGCCGAGGAGACGGGACTGATCGTGCCGATCGGCCGCTGGGTGTTGCACACCGCGTGCGCGCAGTCGGTTGCATGGCAGCGCGAAGGGCTGCCACCGCTGCGCGTTGCCGTCAATCTGTCGGCGCGCCAGTTTGCGCACGATGGCCTGCTGGGTGATATCGCCAGTGCCCTCGATGAGACCGGTCTCGCGCCCACCGGACTCGAACTCGAGATCACCGAGAGCATGGTGATGCAGGATTCGGAACGCGCGGTGACCACGCTCACGCGATTGCGCGAAATGGGCATCACGGTTTCGATCGATGATTTTGGCACCGGCTATTCGTCGCTCGGCTACCTGAAGCGCTTCCCCGTCGACAACGTCAAGGTCGACCGCTCGTTCATCAAGGATCTGCCGCATGATCAGGACGATGCCGCCATTACGCGCGCCGTGATCGCAATGGCGCAAAGCCTGCGCATGCGGGTGATCGCGGAAGGTGTGGAAACGCGCGAGCAGCTGCAATTTCTGCGCGAACAGGGCTGCGACGAGTGCCAGGGGTACTACTTGAGCCGCCCGTTGCCGGCCGACGAGTTTGCGCTGCTCGTGCGGGCGTGGCCGCGACTGACCCTCGCCGCTTGAGTTGTCGCTAGCGCGCGGCGGGACGTGCGCCTTCAAGTACTGCATCACCCGATACCGTCACTGTGATATCCGTGTTGCCGGCTTCGATCGTCACCGGTGGTGCACTTGCGGCCATCGCATTCATGCTTTGCCGATACATCGGCGTGGGGCGCGCAAAGTCGCCGGTCTGGATGGCGACCTTGCCCATCCGCCAGCTTTGAAAGCCAAACCCATTGGCCGCATTTTGCGCACGCAGTTGCCACGCCTTGATCGCCTGCTGGGTGAGATTGTCCTCGGCGCGACGACGGGCCTCGGGACTGACCGCGAAGTTCATCCCTGACAACACCAGTGCGTCGTCGGCCTGCAACTTGGTAACCAGCGCAGCCATCGCGGTGAAGTCCGATGCTTCGAGCGTCAGCGTCTGCACGACCCGCCAGCGCGTGGGCTGATTTTTCTCCGTGAACTGATACGACGAGTAGCCCGACGTTGCTGCTTCCACACCGGTTACCGCTTTCGCCCGCGCCAAAGCGCGCGCTATCCGCGTGTTGACCTCGGCGGCGGCGCGCGCCGGGTCGGCATTGTCGACCTCCGCACGCAGCCACGCGTACACGCGGTCGTTGGGTACGGATGCCGTGGCAGCCGCGTTCAGTGACACCAAGGGCATGATCGGTGATGGCGTATCGGCGGCGCGTACTGGCCCGGTCAAGGCGGCTACCGCCAATGCAAACACCAGCGCGCAATGCGCACTCATGCCGGGCCTGCCAGGCGTGTGTTCACGCGTGCCGGCAGTGTTTCGATCGCCGCGCGATTGGACCAGGAGAAGCAACGCGCTGCGGCCTCGCGCCAAGGTAGCCATTGCCACGCCAGGTGCTCGCGCGGCGCCAGTTGCACGGGTATCGGCGCGGGGAGGCAGAGACCGAATACATGCTCGGTGTTGTGCAACGTGCCGGGGAGGTAGCGGTGTCGCCATTTTGGAAAGATCTCGTAGTCGTTGGACATCTGCCAATCATCAAGGCCGTCGTACAGCAGGGCATCGATGCCGGTTTCCTCGCGCAGTTCGCGTGTGGCGGTCGCCAGCAACGATTCGCCGGGATCCTGACTGCCGGTGACCGATTGCCAGTGATCCGGAAAATCGGCACGTTCGATCAGCAGCACGCGAAGGTCGATCGTATACACGACGACAAGCGCGGAAATCGGGATCTTGAAGTTCATCGCAGCGTGGTAACGCGTCAGATCTTGAACGTACGCCAACGCGAAACGGGGTTTATGCGGCCCCGTATCGATACCCTCAGGTCGTGAAGACCCAGAATGCGACGTGGCGTTCCTTCCAGAACTCGCTGGCTTCCGCCAGGATTTCCTCGAGGGTTGACCAGTCGGTGGGATGGTCGCGGCGATAGATGGAGGTGCCGGTGATGACGATCACCCGACCACGCTTGCCCAGCCACTCACGGTCTTCCATCACGTCGGCCAGTGCATCCCAGTTGCGGCCGAAGTGGTCGGGCAACTTCAGCGCACGATCGAGCTCGGCAAACAGCGCGATGCGATCCTTGGCATGGCCGAGATTGACGGTATCGAGGTGCAAGTGGGCGTGGGCCGCGGCGGCGACCAGCGGGTCGGCCGGACCGGACCAAGCGTGCACGCCGGCCGCGTCGACGACAGCGAGATCAGGTGCTTTCATTCGCGGATCCTCGCAAACGATGCATAGTGGTCGGCGCTGTAGTAGCAGACATCCGGTACTGCCTTGGGTCCGCCACAGACGATGCGCCGTGCACCACGGTTGCGCTCGCCAGGGGTGCGCACCGTGTATTCGTGATAATGGCCGCGCGGTTTCGCGGGCAGGATGCGCTCACGATTGCCGAATACGACGCCATCCCGTTCGTGCTGGAAAGGACCACCGGCACGGATCAGTATCAGCATCTCGCGTCCTTGCACCGGCAGGTCACGAGCGGCAATGTCCGGCAACGCAGCGGGCGATGTGCGTGCCGCGGACGGGGGCGCAACCAACACGGCCATGGCAAACACCACCGCGGGAACGAATCCCGCGGTGGTGTGGCGCAATACCTGTTGAACGTAACGCATACGTACCAGTGTACGTCAGGTCGATCCGACTTTCACGGCGTCCGTCGGGCGCACCTTGATGTGCAGATCGCGTAACTGTTGCTCGGTGACCGGTGTTGGCGCGTCGATCAGCAAATCCTGCCCGCGCTGGGTCTTGGGGAAGGCGATTACGTCGCGGATCGACTCGGCACCGCACATCAGCGTGACGATCCGGTCGAGTCCGAACGCGATGCCGCCATGGGGTGGCGCGCCATATTGCAGTGCGTTCAGCAGAAAGCCGAACTTGCGCTGCTGGTCCTCGGCGGAAATGCCGAGCGATGCGAATACCTTGGCCTGGACTTCGGGCCGATGGATGCGCACCGAGCCGCCACCAATTTCCCAGCCGTTCAACACGACGTCGTAGGCCTTGGCAATCGCGTTGCCGGGGTCGCTGCTGAACAACTCCTCGTGCCCATCCTGGGGGGCGGTGAACGGATGATGGCGCGCTGCCCACGTTTTTTTCTCGTCATCGAATTCGAACATCGGGAAGTCGACGACCCACAGCGGCTTCCAGCCAGGCACCGCGAGGCCGCGGTCATGACCCACCTTGGCGCGCAACGCACCCAGCGCATCGTTGACCACCTTGGCCTTGTCGGCGCCGAAAAAGATGAGATCGCCGTTGCCGGCACCAGTGCGCGACAGAATTTCGCACAGCACCGGTTCCGGCAGAAACTTGACGATCGGTGACTGGAGGCCCTCTTCGTTGACCTTCGTGACATCGTTGACCTTGATGTACGCCAAACCCCCGGCGCCATAGATCTTGACGAACGTGGTGTAGTCGTCGATCTCCTTGCGTGACAGCGTGCCGCCACCTGGCACCCGCAGGGCGGCAACGCGGCCGTTGGGCAGGTCGGCGGCGCCGCGAAAGACCTTGAAGTCCACCGTTTTCATGAGATCGGTGAGTTCGGTCAGCACCAGTGGGATGCGCATGTCGGGTTTGTCCGAGCCGTACTTGTCCATCGCTTCGGCAAACGCCATGATTGGAAAGGGATCAGGTAGATCGACGCCCATGGCCTCCTTGAACATCGTGCGCACGAGACCTTCCATCATCGTCCGGATTTCGAGTTCGCCCAGGAACGACGTTTCGATATCGAT
>JBDTTY010000269.1:0-4683 GCA_040007975.1 Betaproteobacteria bacterium
AGCATGTGCTGTCGCTGGACGCGCCTCTCGATGGCGATTCGGGATACACGATCGCCGACGGCATCGCCGATGACGAGGCTCGCGCACCCGAAATTCTACTGCACGACAGCGCCATCGAGGCGCTGGTGGCCGGATGGCTTGGCGAGCTCAGTGCGCGTCAGCGCCTGGTGGTGGAACGACGCTACGGATTTAATGGCTGCGAGGTGGCCACGCTCGAGGAATTGGCGAAGGAACTTGAGGTCACACGCGAGCGCGTGCGCCAGATTCAAGCAGAATCGCTCAATCGCCTGCGTGCAGAACTAACACGCCGCGGCTACACGCGCGACGCGTTGTTTTAGACTTGCTAACAGTACACGGCACGTCAAGTTGCGGTCTCTGCGGCGCTGCGCAACGCGGCCGGTGCGGGTAATACTTCGATGGCGCGTTCGAGTGTTGCCAGCAGCGCTTCGCGCTCGCGATCGGCAGCGGGTGCGCCATAGCGCAACGACGCGTACGACTCGCCGATTGCGGCAAACGCGATGGCAAATTGCGGCCAGCGGGTCGCGGCGCGATCGGCAAACGCGAGCGGTCCTTCATGCGGTTGTCGCGGCAAACCGGCGCGGGCGAGCCGTCGATTGAGATCGTCCCACAGCACCAATGCACGTTCCTGGCGCCGCCGCTTCCACATCAGCCAGCCGACCACCAGTGCACCCCACGCGAACACGATGATCGCTACCCCGATCACGATCTGCCACGCGGCATACTGATCGAACTTGAGATCGCGCCACAACGAGCGTTGCCGCTCGTGATTAAAGCCTACGACGTTGCGGCGCCAGTCGTGATTGAACGCGTCCCAACCGAGGCGCACCGTGCGAATCCACGTGCCGTCCAGCCGGGCCAGAAACGGCACTGACTCGTCGGCCGGCAGCGCGCCACCCAATCCCAACTCGATGCGCGAAGGCGACACTGCCGCCGTGGGATCAAAGCGATGCCACGCGCCATCGATCAGTGCTTCGGCCCATGCGTGCGCGTCCGATTGGCGAACAATCAGGTAGCCACCGCGCGGATTGATTGTGCCACCCTGATAGCCGGTCACGACGCGCGCCGGAATGCCCGCGGCACGCAGCAGCAGGACGAACGCACTGGCATAGTGTTCGCAAAAGCCACGCCGCTGGTCGAACAAAAACAAGTCGACCGGATCGCGATCCAGAAATGGCGGCGCCAATGTATAGACGAAGTTCTCTTGATTGAATTTGGTGAGAATCGCGCGAATGTAGCTGATGTCGTCGGGTTGCTGCGCGCGCAGCTCGCGCGCGAATTCGAGAGTGCGTCGATTGCCGCGCCCCACGGTTAGATTTTGTGTGGCCTCGTTGTCAAAGGCCCTGTAGGAGTCGCGCAGGATTGACACCTGTGTGTACCGCAGCGACTCGGTAACTGGTGCGCGCAGCAGCAATTGCTGGTCGCGCGTCAACACCGCAGTGACGCCATTGGCCAGGTGCGGCAACGCCGCCGGCAAATCGAGCGCAAACAGCCACGGTCGAAAGTTGGGTTCGAGCGTCACCGTGTAGGTGATGCCGGGCGCGTTGGAGGAGGTGAGTTCGCCACTGAACTGTGTGAACCCGGCGCTCCACGTGCGGCCATCGAAGCGCGAAAACACCGGGCCTCGCCAATAGCGTTGCCCCGCTGGCGGCGGTTCGCCGTCGAAGTCGACACGAAAGGCAACCGCGTCGGAGAGTGACAGCTCACTGATCTGACCCGGCGCCATCGAGTCGGACAATCCGGTCTGCGCACCGAAATCGGTGGGCAGTCCCCACAGCGGTGAGGCGAGGCGTGGAAACAACACGAACAGCAGGGCCGCCACCGGCAGCCCTTGCAGGATCATCACACCGCTGCGCCTGATTGCGCTGCGCCACGCCAGCGTCGTTTCGCCTTCGCGCTCATCGACGGACAGCGCGTCGAGCGTGACACCGATCAGCAGTACCGCCGGCAAGGCCGCGAAAGCGGCAATGATCGTCTGACTGTAGAAGAATGGCGTGATCAGAAGAAAGCACGCGAGACAAACCAACAGCGTGCCATCGCGCCGTGATCGGGTCTCTAAAAATTTGATCGCCACCAGGATGAACAGGAAGGCAACGGACGGATCGCGCCCCACCAGATAGCCGAACGATGTGCGTACGGCGAAGGCTGCTGCCACGGCGAACACGACGAGCGCCCACGATGGAATCCGTGCGGGTGCCGACAACGGGCGGGAACGGTCCTGCAGCAACAGGGCCAAGCGCAGCACGACCAGCAATACGCCCGTCACGGCGACCCAGATTGGCAGGTGCGGCGCCTGCGGCAGTTGCGCGGCCAGAAGCAGCGCGCCGATCCAGCGGGTTTGGGTGCTGGTGAGCGGCACGCTGCGCGCCGTCGCGGACGCCCGACGTTTGGCCATGAATGGCAATCGCATCACGCGCGTCCCGTGTCGAATAGCGCCAACGCGGTCAATGCCGCGCGACGGTGTTCGCGGCCCTGCTGCGGCGGCAGCATCACGCCGGGGATGGCCAACGCGAACGGACGCGCCGCGCGTTCGGCGGCCAGCACCCATGCCGTAAGTCGAGATAGTCTGGCTTCAGCATCGAGAGTCGCCGGGAGGCTGGTCCACGACAGCATCAGCGGGCCGCCACCGCCGGCGCCCTCGAATTCCTTGCTGAACCAGCCTGCCCCGCGAGCGACTGCTTTCCACGCGATGCGTTGCGGCGGGTCGCCAACCTGATAGGTGCGCAATCCTGCCAAATCGGCGTCCTCGCCCGCGCCGTGCGATTCGGTGGCCGTCCCGCTGCGCCCGCCGGGCAGTGGTGGCGCCGAAACCTCGGGCGCCGGATACACGATGCCCTCCAGCGGAAAGTGCACATACGACCAGCTGCGCCAGAGGCCGAATGGATAGTCGGCGGACAGCGTCACGCGCCCCAACGCGACGCGTCCACGCTGCAAGGCGGGGCGCATCAACGTGGCGGTCAACGACGCGCCGGCAGCAATGTTGCCGCGTACCAACGGCGCGCCATCAATTGTGGCCAACCGGATGGCTGTGCGCGCGGCCGATCCGGCGTGCACCGCGAGCGCGAACGCGATTTCGCCACCGGCAAAGCCTTCGCCTGCGGACAGCGGCGCGATCTCGATGCCGGCGAGATTGCGAAATGCGTGCAATTGCGCTGCCGCGAGCAGACCCGTCAACAGGAAAGTCACCGCGATGCCAAGCGAGAGTCCGTAGTTGAGCGACGCGAGCAGCATCGTCAGTAATGTGGCGATCATCGCCCATCCGCGTCGTGTCGGCAGCAGATAGATCCGCGAGTGTCGCAACACCACGGACTGATCGTCCGACGGCGCATGCCTGAACAGACGCTGGCGCGTGCGTGCGCGCCACGCCCGACTGAAGGGCAGGATCGGCGCGTTCATCCGCGGCTCGCGGCCGGCCAATGTCGGATCGTTGGCGCGATGGCCGCCCGGCGATGGACGGCCGCCATCACGGCAGTGGCACCGCCCGCAGCAGCGCTTGAGCCTGCGCCGCACCTGCACGCGTGCCGCCGGCAAGGCGATGCCCGGCCACGGCGGCGAATACGGCTTGCACATCCTCCGGCATCACCATCGGCAGCCCGGCGAGCAGCGCCCACGCGCGCGCGGCGGCCAGCAACATGAGGCCGGCCCGGGGACTCAAGCCGCGGCGGGCACCCGCGTCGCCATTGCTGGTGGTGGCCGAATGGCCGCGGGAGGCGGCCAACAACGCCTGCACGTAGTCCAGCAGGGCGGGTGCCACGTGGATTTCAGCCGCTTCGCGTTGCCATTCCGCCAGCGTGGCCGGATCACCAACCGCCGGGGAGTCGAGAATACGGATACGGCGATCGCCGCCGGCTAACAGTTCGCGCTCGGCTGCCGCATCGGGATAGCCGATCTCAATGGCCAGCAGAAAGCGGTCGAGCTGCGACTCGGGCAGCGGATAGGCGCCGATTTGCTCGACCGGATTTTGCGTCGCGATGACGAAAAACGGATCGGGCAGCTTGCGCGTCTGCCCGTCGAGCGATACCTGCCGCTCCTCCATGGCCTCGAGCAAGGCACTTTGCGTCTTGGGCGGCGCACGGTTGATTTCGTCCGCCAGCACGACGGAGTTAAAAATCGGACCCGGATGAAACCGAAAGCCTTGCGTGCGCTCGTCGAAGATCGAAACCCCCAATACATCGGCCGGCAACAGGTCGCTGGTGAACTGGACGCGCGAATAGCGCAGACCCAACGTCGCCGCCAGCGCTTGGGCCAGCGTCGACTTGCCGACGCCAGGGATGTCCTCGATCAGCAGGTGACCGCGGGCGATAAGGCAGGCCACGGCGAGGCGCAGCACGTCATCCTTGCCCACGACGATGCGCGCAAGTTGGGCCAATACCTGCTGCAGACGGGCCGCGGCGGGGGTGCCGGGCTGGGAAGCGGGACGCAATGTCATCGGGGGTCTCGAGGGGTTGAATGCAGCATAACGGGGGATGCGTCGAATTTAGCGGGATGCGACCCTGCCGTCACGACCGGCAGGCGCGGGTTACACTCCGCTTGGCGGATCGAAGCAAACAGGGAAACCACTCATCCACCCGCAACCTTCGTGCCTGAAACCATGGCTTCGGCCCTGCGTCGCCCCCGAAAGTTCACCCGCTCGAGCGTCAATTGTCGAACGTGACCACTGCCTTC
>JBDTTY010000270.1:0-4672 GCA_040007975.1 Betaproteobacteria bacterium
GCCGGCGATGCGCCCGAACGCCGTGCCGATGGACATGCCAACACCTGCGGTGTAGCCCTTGCCCAGGACATTGCCGGCCATCATTTCGCCGGCGACGAACAGATTCGTGGAAGGTTTACCGTCGAAGTGCACCCGCGCCTCGTCGTCGACCTTCAATCCCAGATAGGTAAAGGTCACGCCGGGCCGCAGCGCGTAGCCGGCGAACGGCGGCGTGTCGAGTGGTTGTGCCCAATGCGTCTTGGCGGGGGTAATCCCCTCGGTATGGCAGTCATCAAGGGCGGTGTGGTCGAACTGCCCGACCCGGCAGGCGGCGTTGTAACGCTCGAGCGTGTGCACGAATGCGGTCGCGTCGAGGCCCAACCCGACGGCGAGCGCGCCCAGCGAGTCGGCATGCGTCCCGGGAAACACGGGCGGCATGAAGCGACCCACGGCCTTGGCATCGATGATCGACCATGCAATCTGCCCGGGCTGCTGCGCCACCAGCCGACCCCAGATCGCGTAGCGCTTGGGCCAGAAATCTTCACCTTCATCGTAAAAGCGCTCGGCATCGCGGTTGACCACGACACCAAGCGACACGCAATCGATGCGGGTACAGATGCCGCCGTCGTAGAGCGGAGCGCGCGCGTCGATGGCCACCATGTGCGCCTGCATCGCATCGCCGATGGTGTCCGCGCCAGCGGCGATCATGAAGCGCAGCAGGACGCCGGTGTTGAAACGCGTGCCGCGAATCAGAAAGTTGTCGGCCGGGTGCTCACCCCGCTCGTTCACACCCCAGGCCTCGCGCAGCCACTCGCGATTCGATTCGAAGCCGCCGGCAGCCAGCACACACGTTCGCGCCGCGATGCGCTCATCCCCGACGTACGCCGCCTCGAAGCGGCCCTCGCGCAGCTCCAACCGGTCCACCAGTGCGTCGTAGCGTATCGTTACGCCCAGTCGCTCGGCACTTCGAAAGTAGGCGTTGACGAGGGCTTTGCCTCCGCCCATGAAAAACGCATTGGTGCGCGCGGTGTGTAGCGCGCCCGAGAGGGACGGCTGGAAATGCACACCATGCCGACGCATCCACGGCCGGCACGTGGCCGAGGCGCGGATGACGAGGCGGGCAAGCCTTTCATCGGTCATTCCGCCAGTGACCTTCAACAAATCCTGCCAGTATTCCTCTTCCTGATACGCATCGACGAGCACGTCCTGCGGCGCGTCGTGCATGCAGCGCAGGTTGCGCGTGTGCTGCGAGTTGCCGCCGCGCCAATCTTGCGGCGAAGCTTCGAGCAACAGCACGCTGGCCCCTGCCTCCCGGGCCATCAAGGCGGCACAGAGCGCGGCGTTGCCGCCACCGATCACGAGCACGTCATGCACCCGACGCCTCCTTGTTCGACGGCCGTAACAGGAACCCGCACCACGGCATGACGTGCTGTCGCGCCTCTCGATTGGGGGTGTCCCACTTGCGGTTGCCGCACTTCACGGGCAAAACACGAAATCGAGCAGTTGTGGTGATCAAAGGATCGAGACCCTGATTGGAGCAACCTCCATTGTGCCTCGATAACGGCGACCTGCCGTGCCAACCAGGGAATCCTTCTCGAGCAATTGCTGGCTGCGCGCAGGCGTTGTCCGAGCACACAGTCGTGGACGCCATCGCCGCTCTCCTCGATGAAGGCGGCAATCCTGAGCTCGCGATTGCTGACGCGACGGTGAACTTTCTGCAACTTTGCCGCCGGTTTGTCCCGCGCGCCACGCCTTCGGCGCGCCTACATTGATCGCAACGGCGCCGCTCGTCCGCTGCGCCCGCATCCGGAGATGCATGATGAACAGGCTGCATTGCCCCCCTCGCTGGACCGCCGCGCTTGTCTGCGTGATGGCGCTCCTTGGCGTTGCCGCGGTGCTGGCGCAGTCGTTACCGGCATCCGGCGCAACGGCGCGTGATCCGGCGGTGACGTTAACCACGCGGTATGCCGACGTCGCCGGTGCGCTGGCACATAGCCCGTTTGGCCTGCCACTGGTCGTGAGCTCGCGCGACGAAGGATCGTTGGCCGAGGGGGAGATCCTGGGCATTGTTCCGCATCCGTTCGCGACATTGGCAGCGGCCTTTGCGTCCCCGCAGGCCTTTTGCGATGTGGCAGTGCTGCATCCCAATGTCAAAGGCTGCACCCGGGCACGCGTCGACGGCGAGGAACGCGTCACGCTTTATGCCGGACGCAAGCACTATGAACCCGCCACGCGCGTCTATGCGCAGGACTACGTTGCCCTCGTGCCGCGCGTCGAAGCCGGATATCTGCGCGTGGTGCTGCAGGCGTCCGCGGGGCCACTCGACACGCACGACTACACGTTCACGCTGGAAGCCATTCCGGCAGGCGATGCAACGTTCATTGCGGTCCGCTATGCATATCGATCGTCATTGGCAAGCCGCGCGGTAGCCACCGGCTATCTCGCCACGGTTGGCGCCGGCAAGACCGGCTTCTCGCTGAGCGAGGCCGGCGGACCGGCCCGCGGCGTGCGTGGCATCGTGGAACGCAACGCGATGCGGCACTATCTCGCGCTGCTTGCGGTGCTGGATACGGCCACGGTGTCGGAAGACGCGCGCACGTCAGCGCGACTCGATCGCTATTACACGCTGACCGATCGTTTCGCCGCGCAACTGCGCGAATTTGATCGCCACGAGTACGTAGCCATCAAGACCCGCGAATTGGCCGAGCAGCGCGACCGGGATCGCCATAACAGCGGCTCGTGATCGATCAGCGCGGCAACATCTGCGTCTGCAAAAATCCGTTCGACTGCATGTAGCTGACGAGCAGATTGGCGTAGCGCGGCGCCTGTTGATCGAAATCGCCGGGATCGTAGGTCTTGGGATCGTAGGTAAAAATCGGATTCATCCCGTTGGCGGCAAACACCGTGGAATAAATGGTGGCCACCGCCACGGGGCCGCCGCCAGGACCTCCGTAGATTGCCGGATCCGGGCGCTGGCTGACATCCATCGACGGGTAGGGATTTTGCAACGCGTAGTTGCGCAGCTGAAACCCGGCCAGTCGCGTGATCAGCACGCCATCCGCACCGGATTGCGTGACGGCCGCCGCGATCGTCGCGTCATTCGGCACCGCATCCTGCGAGATGAATTGATAGCCAGGTACCGCTTGCCCGCCGGCCGCGCGGATCTGTCCGACCATCAGGTCTTCGAAACCGCGATGATCGGCGAGACTCGTCGAACTCAACCCGATGACGAACACCTTCTTCAGCGGGCCGCCAGTGTAACTGGCATCACGCCACACCTTGTGGTCGCCGGCCGGAGCGCAGCCGACAAGTGCCGCGAGGGCAAGTAACGACATCAAAACGGCTTTGTAAGGCGACTGCATCGGAATCTCCATGAATGAATGTGCTGGTGTCGCGTCAACACGAGCCGGTGCCGAGGCCACCCCAGGCAGGCGGGGAGGATGGTACTCCAGCCTTGCGATCGTCGACATTCGGTGACGGCGTGCGCCGTCACTAGTGCATATAGAGCAGCCCCAAACCGCTCGCGACCAAAAGCACGCCAATCCCGCGGCGAAAGGCCTTGGGGTCGAGGTGGTGATGCATTCGATCGCCGATGAACGTGCCAATCGCCACCGGGATGAAGGCCGCCGCAATCAGCGTCAGATCCTCGACGCGAAAAATACCGGAGGCGAAATAGCCCGCTGAACGCACGAGATTCAGTGCGAGCAGCGTCGTCGATACCGTCACCCGAAAAACACTCTTCGGCAACTTGAGTGCATCGAAATACGTAACGTAGATCGGCCCCGCGAGACCGCCGAAGATCGTCGCGACAATGGCGCCGGCTATCGCGACTGGATGCACGGCCCAAAGCGGCAAATGCAGCGACCGCCGCAGCCATCGCTCGCCGAACATGCTGTAGAACGCGTAGAGCAAAATGTAGATGCCCAGCAGGCGCGCAAGCAGCAATGGGTCGACCGTCTTGAACACCAGGAGACCGAGCGCGGTGCCCACCAGCGACCCCGGGATGAAGATGGCGACGCGCCGCCATTCGATCAGCGACCAGTCGACCAGCGCTTGGCGCACCGACACGAAGAAACCGATGACCGTGATCAACGGCGCGGTGGTCGACAGCGGCAACACAAACGTCAACAGCGGTGTGGCGACCACCCCGGAACCGAAGCCCGCCACGCCACGTACCGCGTAGCCTGCGCCAAGTGCTGCCGCGCACCAGAGCGTTTCGAGAGGCGAGAGCGGCCAGATCACCCGGCGTACGCGGGCGCGGGTTGCGTGAAGTACGCGTGCAGGATGTGATAGACCATCAGGTAATTCTTCTGCTGAAAGCTGGCGTGTGAAATGCCCGCCAGCACCGAGAATTGCTTGTCTGGGTTGGGCAGCAACTTGAAAAAATCGATCAAGTCATCGAAGCCAGCTATGCCGTCATATTGGCCGCGCAATACGATGGTGGGCACGGTGATCAGGACCGGATCGACCACCGGCAAATTCGAGCACATGTCGATGTAGGTGCCATTGGGCATGGAGTCGTCGAGCGCCAGGATCGCGTCGGCGAAAGCGTCGACAACGCGCTTTTCCGCACAATCGGGATGGTCGCGCTCGAAGATCGAATGCACGAACGCGCGATCGATCGGGCGCCGTTTGCTGGCGAGGAATTCCGGAAGCTTCTTGCGCCGCTGCGCGAGCGTCGGCGCGCCTTCCC
>JBDTTY010000271.1:0-4662 GCA_040007975.1 Betaproteobacteria bacterium
CACTTCATACTTCATCGATCATCCTTCAGTCATTGCTGCGGAAGTCAGCCCCCGAGGTAGGCGCGATGAACCTCGGGATTGGATACCAGATCCTTCGCCGGACCGGAGAGGATCACGCGCCCCGTCTCCAGCACATAGGCACGATCGGCGAGACGCAACGCGAGCGATGCATTCTGCTCGACCAAGAGAACCGTCGTTCCCTGTTCGCGGATGCGCGCGATCATCTTGCCGATGGTCTCCACCATCATCGGGGCGAGACCAAGCGAGGGCTCGTCGAAAAGAACGAGTGTGGGCCGTGACATGAGCGCACGGCCGATGGCAACCATTTGTTGCTGCCCGCCGGACAAGGTGCCGGCAAGCTGCTCGCGTCGCTCTTTCAGAATCGGGAATGTTTCGAACACCCGCTCGATGTCCTCGCGGATGCTAGCTTTCCCCGAGCGGATGAACGCACCAAGCTCGAGGTGTTCGTACACCGACATATCCGGCCATATCTTGCGTTCCTCCGGACAATGGGCGATGCCTAGGCGGACGATGTGATCAGGGGCCTGGCCCTCGATTGGTTGTCCGCGAAATTTGATGGTGCCAGACGTTGGTGACAGCAATCCCGAGATCGTGCGCAGAACGGTCGTCTTGCCGGCGCCGTTGGCGCCAATCAGCGCAACGAGCTCGCCCTCAGCGACTGCGATCGATACGTCCTCGAGAACGCGCGTCGCACCACGATGCAGCGTAACGTTATCGAAGGTCAGCATTGGCGGAGGAGTCGACACCAAGATAGGCCTCGATTACCTGGCGATCGGCGCGCACTTCTTCAGGCCGCCCTTCGGCGATCTTCTCGCCATAGTTGATCACGATCACCCGATCGGAAATCGTCATCACTACCTGCATGTTGTGCTCGACCAGAATGATGGCGAGACCCTGCGTTCGCAGCTCGCCGATGAGACGAACGATATGCGCACTTTCCTGATGATTCATTCCGGAGGCAGGCTCGTCCAACAAAAGCACCGTGGGTTTCGCGGCAAGCGCCTGGGCGAGCTCGAGCAGGCGCTGGTCACCATAGGAAAGCTGGTGGGCGGTGAGTTTCGCCTTGCCCAGCAGCCCCACGATATCGAGCGCCTCGCGTGCGCGTGCCGACGGGTCGGGATCGTCATGCGCCAAGGCGCCAGCGGCAACGCCGTCGACGAGCGACAGCGGGCCGAATACCTCGGTTTTTTGAAATGTCCGGACGACGCCGAGCTGGGCAATGCGAAATGCCGGCAAGCGCTCGATCGACTGTCCCTTCAATTGCACACTTCCCGCGGTTGGCTTGACGCGACCGGTCAGGACGTTGAACAAGGTCGTCTTGCCCGCGCCGTTGGGTCCGATCACGCTCAGCACTTCACCGGCGCCGACCGCGAGGTTGACGCCCTTCAGCGCCATCAGGCCGCCAAAGCGAACCGTGATGTCCCGGGCTTCAAGAAGCGCTGGCATGACGTGTCCGCCAACGTTTGGGTACCAGGTGCTCGATGATCGGGAAAATGATTCCCCGCGGCATGAAGAGCGTGGTGACGATCAGGATGACGGAAAAGATGATCATTCGCCAATGCGACGCGTCACGCAGCAACTCGGGCAGGAAAGTGAAGATGACCGCGCCGAGCGCAGGACCGATCAAGGTGCCTTTGCCGCCAAGAATGACCATGATGAGCATGATCGTCACGTACGAGAAATTGAACAGGTCGGGACTGACAAAGCCCACGTAATGTGCGTACAGGCTACCGGCGGCGCCGGCGAGCGCCGCCCCGGTGACGAACGCAATCATGCAATAGCGGAACGCGGAGATGCCGAGCGACTCGGCGAGAACTTCGTTCTCACGTATCAGCACGAACGCGCGGCCGATCGAGGAGCGAACCATCTTGCGGCACAGCACGAAAGTGATGACGGCACCCGCCAGCACAACGTAATAGAACCGTTCCTTGGAGGTGATATCGATTGCTCCGATACCCGGCACGTACAGATTCGGAATCTGCAGTCCGGGCAGACCCATGAACCCGCGCGTGACATCCACCCAGTTGGTGGCGACGAGCTTCATAAGCTCCGCAAAGGCCACGGTGATGATGATGAAGCGGTGACCCCGGGTCCGCAGGATGACCCAGCCCAACAGGAACGCGACGACCCCGGTGATCAGCGCCGCCGCGGGCAATCCTATCCACATCGACCATTGCAGGCGCAGCGACAGCAATGCCGAGGCATAGGCACCCAGACCGAAAAACGCGGCGTGTGCCAAAGACAGCTGGCCAACGTACCCGACGATGAGGTCGAGTCCCAGCGCGACGATGACAAAGATACCTGCGATGATGAAAAGATGCAGGTAATAGGAGTCGCGCACCACCAGCGGAATGGAAAGCAGCAGGACCGCGAGGCCCGCCGTGGCGAGACGCTGCCGGGTCTGGTCAAGCACGCTTGAAAATGCCGTCGGGCCGGAATAACAACACGAGAATGACGGCGAAGAAGCCGATCGCGTCTTTCCATCCGGTGGGCATATAGCCGGCGCCAAGTGCTTCTGCGATGCCGAGCAGCAGGCCGCCCACGATGGCGCCGACGAAGCTGCCGAGCCCGCCAAGGATCACCACGATGAACGCTTTCAGCGTGATGATGCCGCCCGCGGTAGGTTCGACCGGGATGAAGCCGCCAAGCACCGCGCCCGCAGCTGCGGCAAGCGCCGCACCGAACGCGAACGTAAGCATGTAGATGCGATCGATCCTGATGCCCACCAACGCCGAGGCCTCCTTGTTTTGAAATGTCGCACGCATCGCCTTGCCCATGCTGGTGTGGCGAATCACCAGGTGCCCCACCACGATCAGCGCCGCCGTGACCGCCATCGAAAACAGATAGAGCGGGGTCGTATAGATGCCGAAGAAGCTCAATGGCTTGGTCGGAAATGGGGTGGGAATCGATTGCGGCTGCGGACCCCACAGCATCAAGGCCACATGCTCCAGCAAGATGGAAAGTCCGATGGTGACGAGCGTCGTCGTCATCAATGGTGCATCACGCAACCGTCTGAAAATAGAGTGCTGCAGGATCACCGCGAGCACGACGACCAGGACCACCGCCGCTGGCAGAGCGAGGTAGTAGTTGAGCCCAACCAGGCTGACCAGGTAATAGGCGATGAAGCCACCCAGCATGTAGAACTCGCCGTGCGCGAAGTTCGCGATGTTCATCACGCCGAAAATCATCGTGAGTCCGATCGCGATCAACGCGTACGCGCAACCGATCAATATCCCGTTGAAGAGATGCTGGCCAAGAATCTCCATGGAGCCGGATGCCCGAGCTCTAAATCAGGGCTTGGCGATCTTGGCGGTCGTGACGACTTCCGGCACGCCACCCTTCACATGGGCAAGGTAAACGCTCTGCCCATAGGCCTGATTCTTGTCGTCGAATTTAATGTTGCCCACGATGCCGTTGTAGTCCGCCTTCTTGAGGGCTTCGCGAATCTTCTCGGAATCGGTCGAACCGGCGCGTCGAATGGCATCTATGACGATATTAATGGCGTTGTGCGCGGCGCCGGCAAACTTCGACGGATTCTCGTTCAACTTGGCGCGAAAGTCCTTGACGAACGCCTGGTTGATCGGCGTGTCGATCGTGTAGACATATTCCACCAGTCCATACACGCCCTCCGCTGCCGGGCCTGCGAGCTTGATGTAGCTGTCGCTGGTCCAGGAGCCTTCGCCGATGAGGGGAACGGTCACGCCGAGTTCGCGGATCTGCTTGCTCAACCCCACGGCCTGCTGCGTGTTTGCGGAGAGGATGATGGCATCCGGATTGGAGCCCTTGATCTTGGTAATCACCGAGAGGAACTGCAATTCGCTCTGCTGGAAATACTCGGTCGCCACGATCTGGCCGCCGGCGCGCTCGATTGATTTTGGATACGAGCTGGCCATCGAGCGGCCCCAGTCGTCGTTAAGCACCAGGAACGCAAATCGCTTGGCCTTGACTGCGGCGGGCAATGCCCCACCAAAGGCTTCACCCAGCATCGGCGTGGTCGCAACCGCCCGGAAGAAATAGGGATTGCCTTGCTCGGTGAGCTGGGCTGCGGTCGAGATACCAGTGATATGCGGAATCTTGTATTTCTTTGCGACCTCCATCATGGCGGCGGTGGATGTGCTGCAAAACGCGCCGAGCAGCGCCACGACCTTCTCGCGCACCACAAGTTTTTCAGCCGCATTGACGGACTGCGCAGGATTGCACGCGCCGTCCTCGACCACGAGCTCGATCTTGCGCCCCAATACACCGCCCTTCGCATTCATGGCGTCGACCAGCATCTTGACGGTGTTGACGTAAATGTTGCCGTCGTAGGCTACCGGCCCGGTGAGCGGCTGCACGACACCGATCCGCACCGGCTCCTGTGCGACTGCGACCGCGACCCCGCTGATCGCGGAACACGCGACGATCATCCGGAACAATTTGTGCGTTTGCATCGTAGATCCCCGTCAGTTGAGATTGCGAAGTGGGTGGCGAGTTCGGGTGCAATTTCGGCGGAACAACGTCGTCCATGGGAACGTGCCCACATTGCCGACGCGCGTGCAAAGAATATACTAATCACCTTGGATTGTATATCCATGACGCAATACTCGCCCCCGGATCGCTGTATGTGCCTTCCCTCGCTTCAGGAGCTCATTTTCAATGACT
>JBDTTY010000272.1:0-4649 GCA_040007975.1 Betaproteobacteria bacterium
TGCGCAAATATCGATTATACCCGCGCCGACGCCGAGCCCCCACCGCGGACAGGCCGAGGACGCAACGGTGTGTGGACGCCGGACCCGCAACGACCCCGTCGCTGATTGACCGCGCATGGCGGCTGGAGTACCTTGACAACGTCATATTTCCGGGAGATCGCATGGCCTCGCGCCCGTCGCCCTATTGCATGAACCACACTCGCACCTACTGCCGCGCGCTCACCGCACTCGCAACTGCCTTGTTGCTGGTCGCCGGGACGGCGACCGCCACCACCTACAAATGGACCGATGCCAACGGGCGGGTCGTCTACTCGGATCAACCGCCGCCCACCAACATCAAATCGGAGATTGTGCTGGCGCCGCCGCCGGCCGCCAATGCCGGCGCGATCAAGGATCTCTATAAGCAGGAAGGCGAGTTCAAGAAGCGGCAAATGGACACCGCGGAAAACACCGCCAAGGCCGAGGCGCAGCGCGCCGAGGCCGTCAAACGCAATGAAATGTGCACCAAGGCACAGGGGCAGATACGCATGCTCGCATCCGAGGAAGTGCCGCTGGTCCGCTTGAATGCGAAAGGTGAATCGGTCGTCGTGGACAGTATCGAGCGCCGCCGTGAGCGCGCGGACCTTGAAGTGTTCATGAAAACCAATTGCGTGGCGCCACGCTGAAGCGGCGTCGTGGAACCGAAAAAACGGCGACCGCAGTCGCCGTTTTTTACTGCCGCATCCGGTAACCAACGCCCGAGTGGCCGTCACTTCTTGTCGAGATTGACCTGATTGATCTTGACGTCGGCTTTGGCGCGCAAGCTTTGCAGATACGACTGGAACAACTCGCGACCGAGTTGCTCGGACAGGCGTGACGTGGCTTGGTCGAGCCGCGCCTTGTCGGTGGGTGACGGCGTGAACACGTTCAGCACCTTGACGATCGAGAAGCCGCCCTTTTCGTTGATCGCGCCGGTAAACGCGGGCAGCTTGTCCGCATCGGTTTCAAACACGCGTCCCAGCGCTTCCGGCGACAACCCCGGCTGCGCCTGACCGCGGCTGATCACGACCGGCTTGGCGAAGGTGACGCCGGCGTCCTTGTCGCTTTTTCCCGCCTGCAACAGTTTCAATTTCTCCTGCCCGGCGGCTTGCGCGAGATCGGTCGCTGCACGGCGCACCAGCTGCAGACGAATCTCGTCCTTGACCTCATCGAAAGGCCGCGGTGCCGCCGGCTTGTATTCCAGAATGCGCGCGGCGATCAGCGTGCCCGGCGCAACTTCGATCGCTTCGATATTGCGCTTGCCTTGCAATGATTCGGGCGAGAACAGCGCCTGCACGAACTTGGGATTGCCCAAGCCGATCGCCTGCGCCTGCGAACGCGTGATCAGCGGCGATGTTTCGATCGTGAGTTCGAGTGCCTTGGCTACGCCGTTCAGATTGTCGGCTTGTTCGTACACCAGATTCTGGAACTGCTCGGCCGACGTCGCAAATTTTTGCGCAGCGCGCTGCTTGCGCAATTCCGACTCGATCTGGACCTTGACGTCGTCAAAGCCCAGCGTGCGTGACGGACGAATGCCGGTCACCTTGATGATGTGCCAGCCGAAGTCGGATTGCACCGGGGCCAACAGATCGCCATTTTTGCCGGCAAATACGGCATCTTCAAACGGCTTGACCATCGATCCGCGTGCAAACTGGCCGAGGTCCCCGCCCTGCGCCGCCGAGCCCGGGTCCTTTGAGAACTCGCGGGCCAGATCGGCAAACTTGGCCGGTGCGGCCTTGGCCTTGGAATAGACCTCATCGGCGAGTTTCTTCGCCGCGGCCTTGTCCTCGGCGCTGGCGTCGGGCTTGACCGGTATCAGGATGTGCGAGGCGGACCGCTCTTCGTCGGCCGTGTATTGCTTGGCATTGGCATCGAATTGCTTGCGCACCTCGGCGGGCTCCACCACCACCCGCGATGCCAACGCTTCCTGCGTCAGCAGCACGTATTCGATGCGGGCCTGTTCGGGCGTCTGGAACGAGCCGGCGTTCTTGTCGTAAAACGCGCGAATGTCGGCGTCGCCGATCTTGATGTCCCTGAGGAAAGGCGCGGGATCCACCAGCGCAACGGCGACTTCGCGCTGCTGCTCGAGAAGACCCAAATAGCGCTCCACCGACGAGCGCGCGACGATGTTGGCCGATACGATCGGCTCCTGAATCGCACTGCGCAGCAAATCCTCGCGCAGCCGCTGTTCGAACATCAGCGGGGACATGTTCTGCGTGGCCAGCATCTGCCGATAGCGGTCCGGCGAAAACGTGCCGCTATCCTGAAATGCAGGCAGCGTCGAGATGAACTGATGCAACTGCACGTCGGGCACGCGAAAGTGCTCGCTGAGCGCCTTGTCCGTGACCAGGCGCTGATTGATCAGCTGCTCCAGCAGCGCAAAGCGGACCTCGGGCGACTCGAACATCGCGGGATCGAAATTGCGTCCGAGCTGGCGGCGCATCTGATCCTGTTGCTCGCGCATCGAATCGATGAATTCGGCCTGCGTGATCTTGTTGCCTGCGACCGTGGCCACTGCGGCATCCGTGGTGTTGCCACGGAAATAGTAATCAACGCCGAAAAACGCGAACGGGACCATCAGCAGGAAGAGAATGCCCTGCGCGATGTGCTTGTGCTTGGTTACGAGATCGAACATGGAAAGCCTTTTGCGGATCAAAAAAGGGCGAACTTGGCGTTCGCCCTGGAGACCCCGTCCCGCTTGGGGTGTCACCTGATGTCACATGCTACAACTTGACTTAACCACTTGAATTCGTGAAATTATACCATTTCCCGGGTGCGATCCACCGGTCGTCCCTGCCTTGGGGCGAACCCCGTCAAGGTCACGTTGCCTGACCTGAAACAGCGGGCGCAATCACGAAACCCGAATTGCAGAATTGCTGGCTCACGATGTGCGCGCCACCTGGTCGCATCCGTATCGTCGACGCGGTAGTCTTCCCACAACACTGCGAATAGCAATTGCGGTACCTCGACAGCATGGTTACGGTTCATGACCAGGCTCCAATCCGACGTGCCTCAACCACCCAAGGAATCACCATGACGCTTTGTCGAACAAACTGCTCGCAGTCGATGGCATGGATTCTCGTGGCGTTCGTCCTGCTGTCCGCCACGCTGACGGCGAACGATGCGGGTGCCGCCACCGACGGCGAAGTGGTCTCTGCGCGAGTAACCAACAGGTTTTACTGGGCCGTGATCATGGACGAGGATGTCGACTCAGGTGCAGAGCCGTCTACCAAGGGGACCCTGAAATTCGCGATTAACTTGCATCGTGTCGCCGAGGGCGTGGGCAGCGCGGCGTCGACGACGGCCTATGCCGCCACGATCAGGAAATCGATCCCCGATTACGGCGCGCTTTCGCCCGTCGCGGGTACGCTGGGGTCCGATTACTGCCTCGGCTCCTCGGGCGCAGCCGTCGATCCGTCGGGCGAGTTCGTGTTCATGAGTGGCGGCATCGGCTCACCGGGCCGATTGTGCGGGTTTGCGGTCGACCCGGTGACAGGGGCTTGGACACCGGTCCCGGCCGGAGGAATCCCCGTCGCCACCGGCACCTTGCCGGGCGCAGTTGCCATTGATCGTTCGGGCCGCTTCGTCTATGTGCCGGGCGGCAGCAGCAATGGCACCGTCACCGGCTATGCGATCGGTCGCGTGACCGGCACGCTGACACCGTTGCCCGGCTCACCCTACCTGACCGGCGGCGCCTTTCCTGGCCCCGCCGTCATCGATCGGGGCGGACGCTTCCTGTATGTAGGTGTCCGCGCCACCGACAGCACCGACGGCGCCATCGCCGTCTTCGCGATCGACGCTGCGACCGGCGCGCTGGTACCACTTCCAGGTTCACCGTTTCCGCACGTCAACAATGGCGCCCGGGTCTCAGCGCTTGCGCTTTCGCCCGACGGCCGCTTTCTTTTCACCGGCGGGGCCGGAATCGGCACGTATGCAGTGAACACCACGACGGGCATTCCAACCCGCCTTACCGTCAACGGCAGCGGCAACTACTTCGGTTTGACCGTGGAACCGACGGGTCGCTTCCTGTACGGGCCTGACTACTTCGCCAATGTCCTCCGCGGGTTCGCCATCGGTACCGACGGTACGCTGACACCGGCCGGAACGCCGCAAGCCATCGGGTCCGTGTCGCGTGCGATCGCGAGCGTCGCCGACCTCGTGTACGTCGGTTCTGCCGGGACGGACAAGCTCTATGGCTTTCGCCTCAACGCTTCCACTGGTGCGCTGACACCGGTCGCGGGATCCCCCTTCGCGGCGCCTCCACTTCCAAACGCGCTGGCGACATTCGGCAACCTGCCGCCGTCCATTGAAGTCGACGTCGGCGACAATGTGGTCGTGGAAATCGCTGCCTTCGGTGGACACCCGCCGTACGCGTGGTCGATCAGCAGCGGCGCACTGCCCCCCGGGTTGGTGCTCAATACCAAATCGGGCGTCGTGTCCGGGACCGCCACGACCGCCGGCACCTACTCGTTTATGGTCGGGTTAGCCGACAGCACCGGCGGAACCGACACGGTTACCCGAAACATCACTGTCGCCGGTGGCGCAGTTGTCGCCACGCCCGTCTCCGTTGGGGGTGATGACCCAAAGCGTCGCGCTGGGGTCTGGACAAGTCCCGACCACAATCAGAGGGG
>JBDTTY010000273.1:0-4648 GCA_040007975.1 Betaproteobacteria bacterium
GCAGGACGAGGATGTGCTCGACACATGGTTCTCGTCTGCACTGTGGTGTCACTCGACACTGGGCTGGCCGGACGAGACGCCGCAGCTGCAAACCTTTCTGCCGTCGACGGTGCTGGTGACCGGCTTCGACATCATTTTCTTCTGGGTCGCGCGGATGATCATGACGACGACCTATTTCACCGGTCGCGTGCCATTCCACGACGTCTACATCAATGCGCTCGTTCGTGACGACGAGGGCCAGAAGATGTCGAAGTCCAAAGGCAACGTCCTCGACCCGCTCGATCTGATCGATGGCATCGGACTCGAGGCGCTGGTGACCAAGAGCACCAGCAACATGATGGATCCGCGGCAGGCCGACAAGATCGCGCAGCGCACGCGCAAGCAATTTCCGGAAGGCATTCCCGCGTTCGGTGCGGATGCGCTGCGGTTCACGTTTGCGTCCCTTGCGACGTTCAATCGCACGCTCAATTTCGATCTCAATCGCTGCGAGGGTTACCGCAATTTTTGCAACAAGTTGTGGAATGCCACACGCTTCGTGCTGATGAATCTGGAAGGCAAGGATTGTGGTGTCGACGACGCGCTGCCGCGCCATTTGAGCTTCGTTGATCGTTGGCTGCTGGGTCGGCTGCAGCAGGCCAAGCACGACATTGCCACCAATCTCGACCAGTATCGCTTCGATCTCGCGGCGCGCGCGCTGTACGAGTTCGTGTGGGACGAATATTGCGATTGGTATCTGGAATTGGCCAAGGTGCAAATGGCGCAGGCGGAGGCCACTGGCGATGCGGCGGCCGCGCGTGGGACGCGCAGTGTGCTGGTCCGCGAACTCGAAGCCACGCTGCGCCTCGCGCATCCATTCATACCGTTCATTACCGAAGAACTGTGGCAAACCGTGGCGCCGCTCGCCGGCAAATCCGGCCTGTCCATTTCCACGCAGCCGTTTCCGGTCGCCAATTTCGGACGCGTTGACGCGGCTGCTGACGCCAAGATGGCACAACTCAAGTCCATCGTCGCCGCCTGTCGCGAGTTGCGTGGCGAGATGAATCTGTCGCCGGCGGTGCGTGTGCCATTGATCGCGGCGGGGGACGCGGCGACATTGCGCGAATTCGCGCCCTACCTGTTGCCGCTGGCCAAGGTCTCCAGCGTGGAAATCGTCGATGACCTGCCGTCGACGGATTCGCCGGTGGCCGTGGCCGGAGCGTTCCGACTGATGCTGCATATCGAAATCGATCCGGTGGCGGAACGCGATCGCATCGGCAAGGAAACCATTCGCCTCGACGGTGAAATCGCCAAAGCCGAAGCCAAGCTCGGCAACGAGAGCTTCGTTGCACGCGCGCCCGGACCCGTGGTCGAGCAGGAACGTGCGCGCCTCGCCACATTCAAGGCCACTCGCGACAAACTGCAGCAGCAGTTCGACCGACTGGGCGGGTAGCGTCGCCATGCCTGATCCCGCGGACCCGAGTGTGGCCGCTGGTGTCGCTTTCGATCCGGCATTGCGTCAGCGCGTCGCATCGAGGCGGTCTCACCGCACGGCGGCGGGCATGGTGTTGCTGGTCGTGATCGGCGTGCTGTGGTTCGGCTTTTTGGGGCTGCGGGCGCTTTATTTTCCCGATGAAGGCCGCTACGCGGAAATTCCGCGCGAAATGGTCGCCAGCGGCGACTGGATCACACCGCGCCTCAACACGTTTCCGTATTTCGAGAAGCCGCCGCTCCAATACTGGATCACGGCGGCAGCATTTGCGATCTTCGGCGAGCATGATTGGACCGCGCGCCTGTGGCCGGCGATCTCGGGTCTCGCCGCCGTACTTGGGGTGTTGCTGACCGGACGCCGACTTTATTCGCGGCGCGCGGGATGGCTGGCCGCCGCCATCATGGCCTCGTCCGTTGGCTATTTCGTCGCCACGCAGTTCCTCACGCTCGACATGGGCCTCGCGGCGCTGCTCATCGGGGCGATGTGCGCGTTTGCCGTCGCCCAGGATGCCCGCGCCACCGCGACGCAGACGCGCCAATGGATGTTGGTGGCATGGGCGCTGGCGGCGTTGGCGGTCATGTCCAAGGGCCTGATCGGCGTCGTGCTGCCGATCCTTGCCGTCGGTGTTTATGTGGTCGCGTCGCGCAGCGTTGGCGTATTGCGTCGCCTGCATCCGGTGGCCGGACTCGCCATCATGCTGGCGATTACGGTACCGTGGTTCGTGGTGATGGAACTGCGCAACCCGGGATTCTCGGATTTCTTTTTCATCCACGAACATCTGCAACGTTTTACGCAACCGGAGCATCGGCGTCCCGGGCCGTGGTGGTATTTCCTGCCCATCGGCGCGATGGCGATGATGCCGTGGTTGCCGGCGATGGTGACGTCGATGCGCCGTCCACGCGCAACGTTGTTGGCGCGTCCTGATGGCGAATTCAACGCGACATTGTTTTTCTGGTGCTGGACCGGTGCCATTTTGGTGTTCTTCAGCGTTTCGGCGTCGAAACTGCCTGCCTACATCCTGCCGGCGATGGGCGCCGTAGTGCTTGCCGTCGCGGTGCCGCTGGCGCGGCAGTTGCGCACCACACTGCGCATCACGGCCGCGACCGCCATGGTGAGTGGTGCGCTGATCGCGCTGACTGTGTTCCCGGCCACCTCGTTGATCAAGGTGCCGCAGGTGGCCGAAGACTTTCGTGAGCATGTGGGCTGGCTGGTGGGTGCCGGTGTGGTGTATGCGCTGACGGGTATCGCCGCCTGGGGGCTGGTCGCGCGCCGCCGTGTGCTTGCAGCACTGGCGGTGCTGGTCGTCGGCGGCATGCTCACGAGTCAGGTGGCGCTGGTGATGGCGCACGCGATCGATGAGTACTTTTCAGCAGAGCGTCTGATGGCGCGCGTGACCGCCGGTGTGCGCCCGTATGCGCCGACGGTCCCGTTCTACAGCGTCGACATGTTTGATCACACGGTGCCGTTCCTGCTTGGCCGCACGGTAATTCTCGTCAAGGAACAGAGCGAATTGAGCTACGGCATTGCCGCGGCCCCGGACAACTACATCCCCACGGTCGATGCATTCATTGCGCGTTGGCGGCAGGACAAGGACGCATTTGCCGTCATGCCGCCCAATATTTACGAGTGGCTGTTGGGGGCAGGTATTCCGATGCGCCTCGTCGATGGCGACGGGCGGCGAGTGGTGGTCTCGCGGCGCTAGAGCGCTTGGCCGGCGCGACCGAATCGCGCGTGGTCCTGGCTCGTTGTCCATTTTGGCCAACAGCAGCTCGCGCCAAGCTTCGCGCCTATGAAACTCTACGTAGTAGGCGCGGGTGCCTGGCTCAATGCGCCGCAGTTTTTCTGCGAGTGTGGAGATATGACCTGGCTTAGTTCGAGAGGCGCGATGGTAGACGGCGGCGAACTACTGTTTCGGGTCGAGAACTTTGTATCGCTCTACTTGACCGCACCCGCCGTGAGGCCGCGCACGATCTGTCGCTGCGCGAAGAACAACAGAATCAGGGCGGGCAGCGTGGAGAGCACGGCGCCGGCAGCCATTTCGCCGTACTTGGTCTCGTGCTCCTGCGCGTATTTCGCGATCGCCACCGGCACCGTTGCCGTCTGCTTGGCGGTGAGATTGAGCGCGACGACGAATTCGTTCCAGCTATGAATGAATACCAGGATCGCCGTCGCGGCAAGCCCCGGCATCACCACGGGCACCACGACCCGCCACAACAGCTTGACCGTTCCGCAGCCGTCGATTCGCGCAGCTTCCTCGAGTTCGCGCGGAACTTCGCGCATGAATGTGGCCATTAGCCATATCCCGATCGGCAAGTTCAGCGTCGCGTGCGCGAGCACCACCGCCGTATACGAGTTGTACAGGCCAAGCTCGCGAAACATCACGTACCACGCCCCCACCAACGTGATGGCGGGAATGGCGTTGAACACGGCGGCACCGAGCAGGAAGCCGTGCACGGTCCAGCGCGGCCATTCCATGCGTTCGATCGAGTAGGCGGCCAGCGTCGACACCACCAGGACGATTGCCGTGCTCGCGCTGGCGACAATGAGGCTGTTGCGAAAATTGGCGAGGTAGTCGGAGGTCGATGAGAACAGGAGTTCGCGGAAATTCTCGAGCGTGGGCGTGAACGCCACTTCTCCGATCAGGATCGAAATCTGCGTTTTGAAGCCGGCCAGCGCGATCCACACGAACGGGAACAGGACCAGCACCGCGGCGACGGCGAGGGCGGCGTACAGCAATCCCGAGCGCGTCCCTCGGAGGCTCATGCGACGACCTCGCGACGCCGCGTGAGGCCGCGCGCGACCATGAACGCGAGCACCAGCGCGACCAACACGACGACCGACATCGCCGCACCGTATCCGGTTTGCCCCTCGGTGAAGAACCGCCGGAAGATCGTGTAGCTGACGACCTCGGTCGCGGTCCCGGGTCCGCCGCCGGTCAGCAGGTAGATCTCGTCGAACACCTTGACGCCCATGATCATGCGAAAGACCAGCGTGACGGCAATGGTCGGCAACATGAGCGGCAGCGTGATGTAGCGCAGCTCCTGCCAGAACGTCGCACCGTCGACACACGCCGCCTCGTAGACGTCCTGCGGCAGACTTTCCAGGCCCGCCAGCAGCAGCAGGAAGACGAATGGCGTCCAGTGCCAGACGTCCACCGCGATGATGGCCAGCAGCGCCGTC
>JBDTTY010000274.1:0-4591 GCA_040007975.1 Betaproteobacteria bacterium
CGTTGCGGTGATTGAAAACAAATTGGCACCACCCTGGTGCTATCAAGACAATAGGACCTATCCAATTACCAAGGACGGTCCTGACAAAGGCAAATTCCTGTTCAATAAAGATGCATGCATTCTTCATACTTTCATTCAGGATGGCAAAAAGTATGAAGTGACGTCCGACGAGTACTACCCCAAAGTCGAGCAGGGTGGCGGCCGCTTTTCCACCAAGTGCGGGCCGAACGAGGATTGCAGCCTGGTCGGTCGGTGCTTCGGCGACGACCCCGACAAGCGCTGCATGATGACCGCGATCGAAAGCTATACGTCGTCGTTCAATTGGGCCGAGACCAATTTTGCCGCCCTCTGGCTGCGCCCGTATTGGTACCTGATGTCCGACAGCGTGATCACCGACGTGCAGAATGGCGGCATCACGTTCGTGACCGGCGGTGGCTACACCGAATCGGATTTGATCAAGGGCCACTTTGCGCTGCTGCGCAACAGTGCACTGATCGGTGTCACGCAACCCGGCAACCCGTATGCATCAGCGGTCGGGCCGTTCAATCCCAAAGGTTTGTCATGCGACAGCAAGGCCGGGAACTATTGCCTCTCTGCCAAGGAAGGCGTCAGTTTTCCTCTGTCCGCCTTTTCGATGAATCAGCGTTTTTTCAACATTTACGATGGTCCTTCGTACCAAGAGAACAATGCCTATCTCGCCATCAATACGACGACGTTCGAGGACTGCACGCCGGACAGTACCGAACCCAACAAATGTAAAGGCAGCAAGTACATGAATGCCCGAATCCTGGGCGTGCCCAAAGACAAGACCAAGAACCGTTGTTACGCGCCTAATGCTGCCATCGCGTGGAAGCAGCCCAATGGCTTTTACTATCCGCCCGCATTTCATTCGCGCAATTTGTGGTTCAGCGACGTCGAAATTCGTCACTACGTGATCCAGCCGCTGTTCACCCCCGATTCGACGGGCTCCCGTGTCTACAAGACGGACCCGGCAGCGGTTCTCACCGACTACTGCTTTTCCGCTGTCGACATGTTCAATGGCTGGTCAGACGTCGATCGGCAGACCGAACTGACGGACGAAGACGGTTCATTGACCGGCTATATCAAGACGATATCGGTCAACTCCGATCCATTCTTCAAGGCGCCAGTGGAGCAACTTGAATGTGCGTCTGGGCCCGCGCCACAAGACGCGATTACCGCCACGGCCAAGACCAGTCCTTACGACTACGTCACGACAGTGATCTACCCGGATTGCGCTGCAAAAAATACCTGTGGATCGCAGGATCCCAATTTGCCAAAACCCTGGCCGCCGCGTTGGGACAGTTTTTGCTCGAACGAGTCGTGCTTCGGCGTGCCGATGTACCGGCAGTTGCTGACGTCCGGCGAACCGTTGACAACGACGTCGTCGATTCGCATGGGGGGACAAAACACCTGGCAGCGCAGTACGTTGACCCCCAACAATGGCCGTTACTACCTCGACACGACGGTGAGTCTGGCCACGCAATCCAAGGCTGCCCCGAGCGTCAACGTATTTGGCCCGCTGCAAACGTATTACACGTTCATGCTATTTGCGACGGCCGAAACCTCGCAAACGTACGATATCTACGTCGGGACCGGCTTCGATCCCAATGACATTGCGCAAATTTGGCCCGTGCAGGCGGACATTCGCTATGCGCCGATTCGAACCTTCAAGCCGGTGAAGGTTGGTAACGATGTCGTATGGCCTTCCACATGGGCCAAGTCGTACAACCCCACCACCGGTGTGCTGAAGGTCACGGTGTCGATGAAGGGCTATACGCCTTTTGCGGACAGTTTGGAAAAAGCACGGGTCGGCAAATGCGGCCCCGCCAACTTCTGCGGCTTCCAAACCAGCGCCCAGAATCCGGCAGGTGCGTGCCAATGCAATCTGGACAAATCGGACCCGCTCTATCCGGTGTGTAGCGCGCCCAGTGGCCCCCCCGACAAGATTACCGGCTACCAGCCGGACGCCTGCAGCTGGTCAAACAAGGACTTCGATTGTCCGGACGGCGGATGCTACGGTTTCGCCTTCAAGACCACCAAGGATTTCAAGACCGATCCGTCGCCGGCGCCTCGTCCGGCAGCGGCCTGCGTGTCCAAGAAGGACAATCCTGAGTGGGTTCGTGCGTTCCTTCCCGCCGATGCCAAAACGGCCGGCACGTGTTTCAATTCGCCAATTTCGAGTCCGGGGGCGTTTTGCCCGTGATCGTGGATCGTGCGAGGCTGCAGCCTCACCTACGGAGGTGTGGTCGGCGTGTCGTGCGAGGCTGAAGTCCTCAGTCGCGAAGCGCGGCCAGTGCTTCGCCCACGCGATCCACGGTCAGGATCGTGACGCCGTCGATGCCATGTTTGGGCTTGTTGGCGGTCGGGACCAACATGGTCTTGAAGCCAAGCTTGGCGGCCTCGCGCAGGCGCTCCTGTCCGCGTTGGACCGGCCGGATTTCCCCCGCCAGCCCGACCTCGCCAAATACAATAGATTTCGCTGGTAATGGTTTGTTTCTTAACGATGAATTGATCGCCAGAAGGACGGCCAAGTCTACGGCTGGTTCCTGGATACGCACACCCCCGACCGCATTGACAAAGACGTCATAGCCGCTGGTTTCGACACCGCCATGACGATGCAACACCGCCAATAGCAACGCAAGCCGCTGCGCGTCGAGTCCCACTGCCAATCGCCGCGGAGTGCCGCCTTGCACCGGATCGACCAGGGCCTGAATTTCGACGAGCAAAGGCCGCGAGCCTTCCAGCGTCGCAACAACCGCCGACCCGGCAACCGGTTCCGCGTGCTGGGACAGGAACAGCGCCGACGGATTGGTCACACCCTTCAGGCCCCGTTCGGTCATTCCGAACACACCGAGCTCGTTGGCAGCGCCGAAGCGATTCTTGATCGCACGTACAAGGCGGAAGCTGGAGTGCGGGTCCCCTTCGAAGTACAGGACCGTGTCGACGATATGTTCGAGCACGCGCGGACCCGCGATGGCGCCCTCCTTCGTGACGTGCCCCACCAGAATGACAACGATGCCGCGCTGCTTGGCCAACCGCGTCAACTGTGCCGCACACTCGCGCACCTGGGCGACACTGCCGGGCGCCGATTGCAGCATCTCCGAGTAGACGGTCTGGATCGAATCGACGACCACCACCTCGGGATGCGTGGCACTGATCGCCGCCACGATCGCTTCCAGTTGTACCTCGGCCAGCAACTCCACCGGCGCGTTGACGAGGCCGAGCCGTTGCGCACGCAGCGCCACCTGCTCGACCGATTCCTCACCCGTCACATACAGCGTGCGATGGGCGGCGCCCAGCGCCGCACCGGCCTGCAACAGCAACGTCGACTTGCCAATGCCGGGATCGCCGCCGATCAGGACCACGCCACCAGCAACAAGTCCACCGCCTAAAACGCGGTCGAACTCCTCCAGCCCGGTGGCGATGCGCGTGTTTTCCTGGGCCTTGACCGACGACAGCGACGTGATCGTGGAGCGCGCGCCGGCAACGGTTTCAAAGCGCACGGCAGACGGCGCGGCGACCGTCTCGACCAGCGTGTTCCACTGGCCGCAGCCAGGACATTGGCCTTGCCACTTCGGTGCCGAAGCGCCGCATTCCGTACACGAATAGATTGTTTTCGTTTTGGCCATGGCTTGAAAATACCATGACCTGACGCCGATCAATCGTCGGCCACCGCAGAAGTCAGGCCGCCGCGCATGTTCGAAACGTCAGCGCAATTCGTGCGGATGCACGACGGCCGTGCCGAGCTTGCCGACGACAACGCCGGCGGCCTCGTTGGCAATGTTCACGGCATCGGCAAACGGCGCGCCGGCCGCCAGTAGCACGCCGATCGTCGCGATCACCGTATCGCCCGCACCCGACACGTCGAAAACTTCGCGCGCCAATGCAGGAATGGTCAGCGAAGACCCGGCCGTAAAGAGGCTCATGCCCTCCTCTGATCGAGTCACCAGCAGCGAGTCGAGTTCCAATTCCTCGCGCAGCGCCTGCGCCTTGTCGACAAAGGCCTTCTCGCTAGCCCAGGAGCCAACGACCTGCCGGAACTCGGCGCGATTGGGCGTGAGCATCGACGCGCCGCGATAGCGTGCGAAATCGTCACCCTTCGGATCCACCAGCACCGTCTTGCCCAACACACGTGCGCTGCGAATCATCGACGTGATATGGGCAAGCCCGCCTTTGCCGTAGTCGGACAGAATGACGAGATCGGCGGCCGCGACCATGCGTTCGTAATCCGCGAGTTTCGCCGCCAGCACTTCGTGCGACGGCGCGGTTTCGAAGTCGATCCGCAGCAATTGCTGTTGGCGAGCGATTACGCGTAACTTGACCGTCGTGGGTAACGATGGATCGCGTAGCAATGATGCATGTACGTTTTCGGCTTCGAGCAGGCGCGCCAGCGCGCTGGCCGGTTCATCGTCGCCGACGACGGACAGCAGCGACGCATGCGCACCCAACGACGCCGCATTGCGCGCCACGTTGGCCGCACCACCCGGGCGCTCCTCGGTGCGGGCAATCTTGACGACCGGCACCGGCGCTTCCGGCGAAATGCGCTCGACGTCGCCGAACCAGTAGCGAT
>JBDTTY010000275.1:0-4574 GCA_040007975.1 Betaproteobacteria bacterium
ACCAACTGGGTCGTGCTGCCGGTGCTCGGAAACAGTTGCAGACTATTGGACAGATAGAAAAACCCATTAACCGGATTGTTGGCATTGCCAAACGACGCGACCGTGATGGCGTTGCCCTTGAAACTGCCGCTGCCGTTGATCTTGCCCGCGAAGAGATCGAGACGGGGTCCGCCATCGAGTGTGCCTTGATTAATCAGCGTTTGCCCGATCGTCCACGACGCACCCAACGTATCCACCGTGAGACCGGTCGCGGCCACGACGCTTCCCGTCGCATTGACGATGATCCCGGCGGCGTTGTGCAGATACAGCTGCGGCACTGCGGCGCCATTGCCGCTTTGCGCGACGAGCGCACCATCGATCGTGGCGACCGCATTGGTCGTGTTGTTCAACGTCACGGATTGTCCGGCCGCACCCGAGCGAATCGTCATCGACGTGCCGGCAGGAAGACTGAGGCCGGCGAAATCGATCTGCGCCATCGAGCCCGCAGCGCCCGGCGTGGTGCCCAATTGAATGATCGCCGACGGACCCCAGCCAGAGATTGTGTTGCCGTTGAGCGTCGCGCCTTGCACCGTGAGTGCGCCATAAGGGTTGGCCGAGATGGTGGCGTTGCCCGGACCCGCCGCCGCGGCACAGTTGCCGGTGACGCTACCGGTGCTGTCCATGCGAAAGGTGGCGCTGGCCGCACACCCGGCCGTGATCGTAATGGCCTGACCGCCACCGCCGCCCAGGGCGACCGGGGTGATCGGGTGCGGCGCGACGAACGAAATGTCACCGGCTGATTCGGCATAGGGACCGACACCTGAACCGCCAAAGAAACTCGGGTGGATCGATTCGGCGTGCAGCGTGTACGTGCCGGCCGGTAACGCCAGTCGGAAGTAGCCGTTGCCCTGCATCAGAAAATCCGACACGACGCTGTACACCTTGCCGGTCCCAGTTTCGACGGCCCAAATGTTGGCGCCGCGTACTGCGCCATTGCCTGCAGTGCTGAAGACCCCGTCGAGGACGCCATAGGTGGCACCGAAGCTTGCCGATGGATACAGCGTACTGACTGCAGCGGCATCATCTTCGTGCAGCGTGGGCAGCGTGCGATACGCGATCGGATACATCAATGCGAAATTGCTCTGCGCCAAGCCTTGGGTCGCGTCGAGCTGGGCGTGGTCCATGCCGAAGAAGTGGCCGATTTCGTGCGCGACCACGGTGGTCAGTACGCCGTCGGACACACTCAGAAAGCCGTTGAGGACTGCGCGGCCTTCACTGAAACGGCCGGCCGACGGGCCACCGGTGAAGTACGCGGATCCGGCGAAGCCGAGCACATTGTTTTTTTGTCCCGCGCCCAACAGTGCGTCGATAATCGACCCATCGGTGTCGAAAATGACGGGATTGAGGCCGTCGGAAAAATTGCTGAACAACGCCGCAAAATTGGTGCTGTCGAAGTCACTGGACAATGGCGCGCCCACGTTGACACGCAATGTCGAGGTGGCGACGGCGTTCCATTGCGCCAGTGCGTTTTGCACCAGCGTGGTCGCCTGGGCATTGGTGCGCGAACCGAGCGGGCCGAGATCGAGATTGAGGGCGAGTGCGGCGCCACCGCCGGGATAGACGACGGGCTGATTGTTGACGAGCGCCACTGGGCCACCCGCGTGCGCGGTGGAGAACGTCAGTCCAAGCGTCACGAGCGCAACGACAGCATGCATCGATTGCCGCCACCCGGACCGGCGAGTCATGGTGTCGCGGCGCGCGCGCGCACGATGGTCATGAAATCGTCGAGCGCAATGCGCGAACGTTCTTTCGGCGACAGCGTAAGCCGGATGCGCGTGCCGGTCGGGATCTTGGCGAGCTCGATGTCGCGCAACAGTGCGGCAAAATCACGCCCGTTACCGACTTCCTTGCCGGTCGCCGTGTCGCTGATCGCGAACATGCCTTGTGCCAGTCCCAGCGGCGACGCAAAGCCCAGCGTCGATGGCGCCGGGACGAACAACACATACTCATCACCGACATGAAAGCGGGGCAAGCGGAAGTCGACGGCCAGCGTACCTAGCGTGCCGCCGGGCTGGCGCAAGACCAGCGTGGTGCCGACGCCGCCCTTGGCACGGTCAAGAATGACAAATTGCGTCACCGTGGCCACCCCCACGGTGGTGTCGGCCACGGACTCGGTGGCGATGCAACGGACGTGCACGACATCACGGGAACCGGCGACGAGTTGGGGCAATTCCAGCGGCAATACGCTGGTGGCGCCCACGGGTCCGACAACGAGTGCGATCGCGCAGACGATCGTCGCGGGCAGCGTTTGAACAAGGCGGCGGAGGTCCATCACGGATCCTTCGCCGCAACAAACATGCCAAAACACCAGCGATACATGATGGGCGAGGTGTAGGCGAGGCTTCAGCCTCGCGCGCAGGAAGTAGGATTCGTAGGCGGGGCTTCAGCCTGGCTGGAAGGCGAACGAGGCTGAAGCCTTGACTACGCCTCGTCTACGGTACGGAGCGCTTCAGCGCCCCTTTTGCAATATCGCCAACGCTTGCGCCACCAGATCGTTATGGTCATCGGGAATCTGTCCGCCAGGCGTCATCTGGTCGACGACGCCGGGCAGCATCTGCGCCAGACCGCCCGCAGCATCCTCCTGCGACATACCGAGCTGCTGCGCGATCTGTCCCAACTGGCCCTGGCCGAACACTTTCGACAACGCGTCCGGCGAAATGGGCATGTTCTGCCCGGTGCCGATCCACGATTGCGCCTGATCGCCCAATCCCGCTTGCTGGAACTTGCCGAGTATCCCTTGCAGGCCGCCGTTCTGCTGCAGCAACTGCAGCACGATCGCGAGCAACGGGCTTTGGCCCTGTGCGCCTTGTTGTCCGCCGCCCATCATCCCGCCTAGAACGTTGCCGAGCATGCTGTCAAGTAAGCCCATGAATCACCTCGTTGTGTGTATGCAGAATTGCGTATCGCACGTTGCCGCGGATTGCGCCCAGATTTTTAGATGGTGAAGGTGCGCTTCGGGTACTGGGTGACCTGCGGCGCCGAAGGTTGCGCGAATCGTCTGGTTGGTATCGAAATATACCTGTTGAGTGCAACCGGCAGCGTCTTGCCGATGTAGCGGACGACGGTGGGTTCAATTTTCTGCCGCTTGAGGGCGCGGGAAAGGAAACGATCAAATCATGTCGACGCAATGCCCAGTTCGTGGGCCATTCGATCGACCAGAGCACGCAGGTCCGCCAGCTCATGTTGCAGCTGGGTGACATTGGCCTTGAGGGCGGCAATTTCGCTGACGGTAACTAACTCCCCGTCGGCGCTTTCGATCAACTGCATCCGTGCAGGATCGGGCGCGCCGGACAACAAATGGGCCCAGCGTGTCTCGCGGGCACCGGGCAGCCGCGGCAGTTCCACGACCAGCGCGCCGGCGGCACGTGACGCCAGTTCGTGTAAAAAGCCCTCGACCGACGAGATATCGGCAAACCGGTGCAACCGGTCCGAGTGGATGCGCAGCTCGCCCACGGTTTGCGGACCGCGCAGCATGATGATCGTCAGCAGCGCCACCGACTGCGCGGGAATGGCCAGCACCCGTGCGAGATTCTGCGCGTAGCGCATCACCCGGCCGCCGCTTGATTCCACCACCAGATCCAGCCCTTTGAGGCGATCGATCGCCGCCGAAACTTCGGCCTCGGTGGCATCCAGCACCGGGTCACGACTCGTTTTTTGATTACAGCCGGATAGTAGAGCGTTGAGCGTCAACGGATACGAGTCCGGCACCGTGTGCTGCTTTTCGATCAGCACACCGAGCACGCGGGTTTCAAGAAGCGACAGTGCAGGAAGGTCCATGGGCGCATCGGGTGTGGGGGGCTGCTATTGTGCGGGTTTCCTGCGCCCGACGCATCACTCCGAGACCAATATGGCCGCCTCCCCCGAAGTTACCAACATGGCATTGTTCTGCGATTTCGAGAACGTGGCGCTGGGCGTTCGCGACGCCAACTACGAGAAATTCGACATCGGCAAGGTATTGGAGCGCCTGCTGCTGAAGGGCAGCATCGTCGTCAAAAAAGCCTATTGCGACTGGGATCGCTACAAGGCATTCAAGGCATCGATGCACGAAGCGTCGTTCGAGTTGATCGAAATTCCGCACGTTCGCCAATCCGGCAAGAATTCGGCGGACATCCGCATGGTTGTCGACGCGCTGGACCTTTGCTATACGAAAGCGCACGTCGAGACCTTTGTGATCATCAGCGGCGACTCGGATTTTTCGCCGCTCGTGTCGAAGCTGCGCGAGAACAACAAGGTGGTGATCGGCGTCGGCGTCAAGAATTCCACATCCGACCTGCTGATCGCCAATTGCGACGAATTCATCTTCTACGACGACTTGGTTCGCGAGAAGAAGAAGACGGCCACGCGGCGTGCGGCGGCCAAGACGACCGGTGCGGCCAAGCCCAGGGCCGCGGCAAAGAAGGCACTGGATGGCGCGGCGGGTGTGGACAAGTCTCCGCTCGAACCGACGCCGGTGGCGGTACCCGTGCCCAAGGGCGACGAAGCCAAGCGCGAGGAAGCGCTCGATCTCATCGTCGAAACGGTCGAGGCGCTGACCA
>JBDTTY010000276.1:0-4561 GCA_040007975.1 Betaproteobacteria bacterium
ATGAGAATGGCGCCCAGCAGGAACAAAAATGCGCCGACCGCGATTTCCATGACCCGGTTCGAGACGAGACCTTGCTTATCCGGTTCCATCGATTGGAGCCTTCCGAAGTGTTGGCGTCAGGGATTCCGGATCCGCAGGCGCGCGTGTGCTCACGCGCGCCGCGGTCACCGTCGTTTACTTGGCGAGAAATCCAGCTTCGCGCATGAGGTCCACGTGAGTCTTTTCGGCGGCCTCAACCCACTTCACATACGCCGGGCCGCTCATGAATTCCTGATTGAACGCGCCCTTTTCCATGAAATCTTTCCAGTCGGAGGTTTCACGGACTTTCTTGAACAGGTCGACGTAGAACGCTACCTGATCGGGCGTTACACCCGGGGCCATGAAGATGCCACGCAACATCAGATAGTCGATCGCCAGCCCACCCTCTTTGCAGGTCGGGATGTCGCTCCACGACATCGTGTCCGTGACCTTGGTCTTGTACGGCATCCGGTGGGTGTCGAACACGCACAACGGCCGCAATGCACCACCACGCCACTGCGCAATTGCTTCGATCGGATTGTTGACCGACGAGTCGATATGCTTGCCCGTCAATTGCACGGCGACGTCGCCACCACCCTTATACGGGATGTACGTAAACTTGGCGCCCGTGGCCTTTTCGATCGCAACCGTGATGATTTGGTCTTCCTGCTTTGATCCCGTGCCACCCATCTTGAATTTGCCGGGACCGCCAGCCTTGACCGCATCGACATAATCTTTGGCGGTTTTGTACGGCGTCTCGGCATTGACCCACAGCACGAACTGGTCAAGTGCCAGCATCGCGACCGGTGTCAGGTCTTTCCAATTGAACGGCACACCAGTTGCCAACGGCGTCGTAAAAAGGTTCGACAGCGTGATGATGATCTTGTGCGGATCGCCTTTCGAGCCCTTGATGTCGAGGAAGCCTTCGGCGCCCGCGCCACCGGACTTGTTGATGACAACCATCGGCTGCTTCATCAGGTTGTTCTTGGCGATGACGCCCTGGAGGAAGCGCGCCATCTGGTCCGCTCCGCCGCCTGTTCCTGCCGGTACGATGAACTCGACTGACTTGCTAGGCTCCCAGGCCGCCGTCGCCGGCGTACAGGCCAAGCCAAATACCAATGCTGCGACGCCAAAAACGCCGTGCTGGATACGTTGCATATCGACTCCTCCAAAATGCACAGGCAGAACTGCCGGTGCCATGCACGCTGTCGCTTGGCCATGCCCGCGACTTTTCTGTGGCGTACGTTTGATATACCGTATCTGATATATTCATAAGCGTCAACACGTGCAAGGGATCGACATCATGTCGACGATATCGCTGGCTGCCGCCCCATCGTTTTCAGTGCGGGCCCTCAATACCAACATGAGTTTCCGGGATCAGGCCTACGTCGTGCTGAAGCAGGCGATCGCCAATGCCGATGTCTACGACCAGCACGAGGAAATCCGACTGGACGAGCGCGAGCTGTCGTCGGCGCTGGGGGTCAGCCGCACCCCGATTCGCGAAGCGATGACGTTGCTGGAGCAGGAAGGCTTTCTGCGCACATTGCCGCGACGCGGAATATTCATCGTGCGCAAGACCAAGCACGACATCATCGAGATGATCGAGATGTGGGCCGCGCTGGAAAGCATGTCGGCACGGCTGGCCACGTTGCACGCGTCCGACGCCGACATCGCGTCGTTGCGCCATATGTTCGATTCGTTTGCCGACGCCAAGCCGACGTCCAATCTCCAGGAGTATTCGGAGACAAATCTCGCGTTTCATCAGGCGATCTTCAAGCTAGGCGGCTCGAAGCTGATGATCGAAACCGTGCAGAACCTGCTGATCCACGTGCGCGCAATCCGCAAGATGACGATCTCCCAGGACGACCGGGCCAGCCGCTCCATCGTCGACCACATGAAGATCATCGACGCGCTCGAGGCGCGCGACACTGACCTCGCCGAGCGGCTTACGCGTCAGCACACGCTCGACCTCGCCACGTTTGTCGACAAGTACTGCGACTTCCTGACCTGAACAATGCACTGAACGCCAGGAGGTTCCAATGGCCCACGTTTCCGAACAAGTAGTTGACGTTTCCGGCCTCGGCCGCAAAAAGCGCGGTGCGCGCGGACAACCCAAGGGCCGCGCCGTTGATCCCAAGGCGCTGGCCGAGGTCCAGACACTGCTGGGCGAGAGCCCGCGCCGCCGCGATCTGCTGATCGAATTTCTGCACCGGATTCAGGATCACTATCGCTGCATTCGCGCGGCGCACATGACCGCACTTGCCGCCGAAATGAAGCTGGCCACCACCGAGGTCTACGAGGTTGCCACGTTCTATCACCACTTTGATGTGCTGGCCGATGGCGATGCCGAGCCGCCGGCACTCACCGTACGCGTGTGCGACACGTATTCGTGCGCGATGGCCGGTGGTCATGAACTCCTCGCGCAGTTGCAGCGAGACGCCGGCCCCGGTGTGCGGGTGCTTGCCGCACCCTGCATCGGCCGTTGCGAACACGCGCCAGCGGCGGTAGTGGGCAAGCGCAATGTCGACCACGCGACGGTGGCCACCGTGCAGAGCGCGATTGCCAGTGGCGACGTGAATGCTGTACTGCCGACAGCCGTGCGCCTCGCGGATTACGTGGCAGGCGGCGGTTACGCCACGCTGCGTCAATGCGTCGGGGGCGAGCGCGATCTCGAGGCCGTGCTGAAAACGATGGAACACTCAGGTCTGCGCGGTCTTGGTGGCGCCGGTTTTCCGTCGGGGCGCAAGTGGCGCATCGTCCGCGCCGAGCCCGCGCCACGTCTGTTGGCCGTCAACATCGACGAAGGCGAGCCCGGCACGTTCAAGGATCGCTTCTACCTTGAACGCGATCCGCACCGCTTTCTGGAAGGCATGCTGATCGCCGCGTGGGCCGTGGGCATCGACGCGATTTATATTTATTTGCGCGACGAGTACGCCGCATGCCGCGAATTGCTCACCGCCGAACTGGCCGCGCTTATCGCGAATCCGCCCGTGCCCTTGCCCACGATCGAATTGCGCCGCGGAGCAGGCGCCTACATCTGCGGCGAAGAGTCCGCGATGATCGAATCGATCGAAGGCAAGCGCGGCATGCCACGACTGCGCCCGCCGTATGTCGCTCAGGTGGGTCTCTTTGGCCGGCCCACGCTCGAACACAACATGGAAACGCTGTATTTCGTGCGCGAAATCCTCGAGAGGGGCGCGGACTGGTTTGCCGGTCATGGCCGGCATGGCCGCAAGGGCATGCGCTCGTTTTCCGTGTCGGGCCGCGTGCGCAAACCTGGCGTGCATCTAGCGCCCGCGGGCATCACGTTGCGGGAGTTGATCGACGAATTCTGTGGCGGCATGCTGCCTGACCACACGTTGTACGGCTATCTGCCGGGGGGCGCATCGGGCGGCATCCTGCCCGCATCGCTCGCTGATGTTCCGCTCGACTTCGACACGCTGCAGCCGCATGGCTGCTTCATCGGCTCGGCCGCCGTCATCGTGCTGTCGCAGCACGACAAGGCACGCGACGCCGCGCTCAACATGATGCGATTTTTTGCCGACGAATCGTGCGGACAGTGTACGCCGTGCCGCGTGGGCACCGAAAAGGCGGTCGACCTGATGGCGCGCGCGCAGTGGGACACGTCGCTGCTGGAGGAGCTGTCGCAGGCGATGGCCGATGCGTCGATCTGCGGATTGGGCCAAGCTGCGCCGAATCCGATCCGCTGCGTCGCGAAATATTTTCCGGACGAAGTCGCGTGAGGCGTCCGCGCCTCGCCACCGTTCCGCCAGGAGACTGTCCATGAATGCGCGCGACCAGAACACGATAGATTTTCTACTGAACGGTCAGCCCGCCGTCGCCATCGCCGGCGAATCGCTGCTGCAGACGGCGGACCGCTATGGCGTCGAAATTCCGCGCCTCTGTTACACCGAGGGCATGCGCGCCGACGGCAACTGCCGTTCGTGCATGGTCGAGATCAAGGGCGAGCGTACGTTGGCGCCGTCGTGCTGCCGGTACCCGGTGGCTGGCATGGAAGTAACCAGCGACAGCGCGCGCGCCATTCACGCGCAAAAGATGATTGTCGAGTTGCTGGCGTCCGACGTGTCCCCCACGGTTTACAAGCTCGATTCCGAATTGACACATTGGCAAAGGAAGCTCGGCATCGGCAAGCCTCGCTTCGCACCTCGCGTACAACCATCCGCCGATTTTTCGCATCCGGCGATGACCGTCAATCTGGACGCCTGCATTCAATGCACGCGCTGCGTTCGCGCGTGCCGCGAAGTGCAGGTCAATGATGTGATCGGTTACGCGTTTCGCGGTGCGGCGTCCGCAATCGTGTTCGATCAGGGCGATCCGATGGGCAACAGCTCGTGCGTCGCGTGCGGTGAATGTGTGCAGGCCTGTCCCACCGGCGCGTTGGCGCCCGCTCACGATGCGTATCTGGTCGTGCCGGACAAGACGGTGTCGTCGGTCTGTCCGTACTGCGGCGTGGGCTGTCAGCTCACGTATCACGTCAAGGACAACGCCATCGTTCGCGTCGAAGGCCGCAAAGGACCCGCCA
>JBDTTY010000277.1:0-4507 GCA_040007975.1 Betaproteobacteria bacterium
CTCCTTGACCACCGCGAGAAAACTGAGGTTGGCCTGCCACGCACCGACGAGACTGGCGATTCCGATGGCAACCGCGACCGAGATCGAAAGCGCGAACGCCACGATCATCGTCAGGAGCATGCTGGTCGGCATCGCAGCTCCCTATTGGGCAGTTTCGAGTTCGTGGCGCCGCGGATCGAGCAGGCAAGCCACGATGGCGATAGCGCAGAACACCGCACCAACCGGAATCGCGAGGTATGCCCATGTCATCGAAAACGACTCGAGGCCACTGATCGTCTGGAGACGTACGCGGTAGGCGTATTCAATGCCGAACCAGATCATCACGGCGATGATGATCAGCGCGCATACCGCAGAAAGGGTGTCCAGCAAGCGTTTGCCGAAGCGGCTCGCCATTCGATGCGCTAGGTCGACGCACACCATTGCGCCCTCCCGAAATGCCACGGGTGCCCCCATGAAGACCATCCAGATCAGCGTGAAGCGGATCAGCACTTCCGACCATTCTGCCGGTGACTGAAAGACGAAGCGCGACAGGATCTGGTACATGCCGAGGCAGGCGGCGGCCACCAGCATGGCGCAGGCCACCGCGAGTGCGAACGCCGTCATGCGGCGCTCGAAGGCGAGAAAGGTGCTGCGCATGATGGGTCCAATCAAACGGCGGTGCTACGGACCACGAAGGGGGCTTACTTCCATCGGCGGCGCAACGACGAAAAGATCCGCCGCGAGACTGCCGCCACGGGCGACCCCGGCAATGCCGGGCCGCCCATGGCGCTTGCCTTTACTTGTAGTTGCGGATCTTGTCGATATTGTCCTGGCCGAATTTTTTCCCGAATTCGACGAAGGTGGGGCCGAGCGTGGCTTGAAACTTGGCCTTGTCCACATTGGTCACGACCACCATCCCCTTCGCCTGCAGATCGGCCACCGCCTTGCGTTCGTCTTCGTCGATGCGCGCACGATTGGCTTTCACAGCCTCTTTGGCGGATTCGGCAAACGCCGCTTTGTCGGCAGCCGACAATTTGTCCCATTTGGCCTTGTTCATCAGGATCAGCGCGGGCGAGTACACGTGACCGGTGAGCGTCATGTACTTTTGCACCTGATCGAACTTGGCGGCAGAAATCACGGACAACGGATTTTCCTGACCATCGACCGTGCCTTGTTGCAAGGCCGTGAAGACTTCCGTAAAGGCCATCGGCGTCGGAATGATGCCAAAGGCCTTGTAGGCCTGCATGTGCACGGGGTTCTCCATCGTGCGCATTTTCAGCCCCTTCAAGTCATCCGGCGCATTGACCGGACGCTTGTTGTTGGTCATGTGACGGAAGCCGTTTTCGCCCCACGCCAGCGCCTGGATGCCCTTGGCGGGAAACTTGGTCAGCATGTCCTGGCCGATGGGACCGTCGAGGGTTGCCCGAGCGTGACCGTAATCCTTGAACAGGAACGGGATGTCGAGAATGGCAACTTCAGGCACAAAATTTGGAATCGGACCGGTCGACGTCATCGTGAGGTCGAGCGTGCCGAGCTGCACTGCTTCGATCGATTCACGTTCGGCGCCCAGAGCGCCCGAGTAGAAATTTTGCACCTTGTAGCGACCATTGGTGCGCTTTTCCACTTCGCGTGCAAACGTATCGACCGCCACGCCGTAGTGCGAGTTCTGGCTGATGGAGATGTTCATTTTCAGGGTTTCCTGCGCGGCCACCGGTGCTACCGGCAGGACGGCAAGGATGGCAACAGCGACGAGCGAGGTAGCAGCGCGCAACAACGACATGGGTTTTCCTCCGGAAGGGGACTGCGGCAGGCGCGATGGTTTTAGGTCTACGCCTAGTTTGCGGATTCTAGGGAAGGCGGGTCCGGAAGTACAGGGAAGTCCCATGCCCGCGGCGTCGTCAGGGCTTTGACCTTGGCGGCGCGCCCTCGCTTTGTGAAATAATCAACCATCAAGAATCGCCCCGGCCCACCGGTCGGGTTTGCCGCTCAAACAAAGGCCGCCTCCGATGCTCGACCCTGCCGTGCACGCGCAACTCGCGGCGATTCTGCCGCCCGAAGCGTTGCTCACGGCAACGGAAGACACGAAGCCCTATGAATGTGATGGCCTCACGCTCTTTCGCGAGCAGCCGGTGGCCGTGGTGTTGCCCGAAACCGAGGCGCAGGTGGTGGCGATTCTCAAGGCCTGCCATCTCGCGCGGTTGCCGGTGGTGGCGCGCGGTGCCGGGACCAGCCTTTCCGGCGGCGCATTGCCCGATCGCAACGGCATCGTGCTGTCACTGGCCAAGTTTCGCCGCATCGTCGCGATCGATCCGCTTGCACGTACGGCTGTGGTCCAGCCCGGCGTACGCAATCTCGCCATTTCCGAAGCAGCGGCCGCGTATGGTCTCTACTACGCGCCCGATCCGTCATCGCAGATCGCGTGCTCGATCGGCGGCAACGTCGCCGAAAATGCCGGCGGCGTCCATTGCCTCAAATACGGATTGACGGTGCACAACGTGCGCCGCGTACGCGGTGTGCTCATCACCGGCGACGTTGTCGAATTCGGTGGCGACTCGCTGGATAGCGCGGGCTATGATTTGCTGGCCCTGATCACCGGCAGCGAAGGTCTGCTGGCCGTGATCACGGAGATCACAGTCAAATTGATGCCGAAGCCGCAGTTGGCACAAGTGGCACTCGCGGCGTTTGCCGACGTCGAACAGGCGGGTGCCGCTGTGGGCGCGATCATCGGCGCCGGAATCATTCCGGCTGGACTGGAGATGATGGATCAGGCGGCGACGCGTGCCGTCGAGCAATTCGTCCACGCCAACTATCCACTTGATGCGGCGGCGGTGCTGCTAGTTGAATCCGATGGCACCCCAGAGGAAGTGGCGGCGGAAATGGCGGAGATTCGCCGCGTGCTCACCGCGTCCGGTGCCACCGAGATTCGCGTCTCGAAAGACGAGGCGCAGCGATTGCTTTATTGGTCGGGGCGCAAGGCCGCATTTCCCGCCGTCGGACGACTGTCGCCTGATTACTACTGTATCGACGGCACGATTCCGCGCAAGGCATTGCCGCGCGTGCTGCGTGCGATCGCGGGCTGGACCAAGGAATTCGGGCTCGCGTGCGCCAATGTCTTTCACGCCGGCGATGGCAACCTGCATCCGCTGATTCTGTTTGACGCCAACAAGCCGGGGGACACCGAAAGAACACTTGAATTCGGCGATCGCATCCTCGAGTTGTGCATCGAAGTGGGAGGCACGATCACCGGCGAACATGGCGTGGGTGTCGAAAAACTCAATGGCATGTGTGTGCAGTTCCGCACGCCCGAGCTTGAACGCTTTCATGGCGTGAAAGCTGCGTTCGATCCAACGGGATTGCTCAATCCCGGCAAGGCGGTTCCCACACTGCAACGTTGTGCCGAGATGGGCAAGATGCACGTCCATCATGGCGAGTTGCGCCACCCGGACTTGCCGCGATTCTGAGTTCCATAAGGACCTGATGATGAATGCTCTCACTGATTTACGCGCCCGTCCGTCTGCCGCCGATGTGGATGCGGTCATCGGGACCTTGCGTCGCGACTTTGCCGAGCGCGCGGTGACCAGCGCCGCGATCCGCGAACAGCACAGTCATGGCGAAGGCATGGCCGATGCCGCGTTGCCCGATGTCGTGGTGTTTCCGCACACCAACGAAGAAGTTGCGGGCATCGTGCGCCTGTGCCATGCCGCGCGCATGCCGGTCATCGCATTTGGCATCGGTACCTCGCTTGAAGGGCATGTCGCGGCACTGTATGGCGGCGTTTGCATCGACCTGTCGCAGATGAACGGAATGCTCGAGATCAATCAGGAGGATCTCGATTGTCGCGTGCAGGCCGGGGTCACGCGCGAACAGGTCAACGCCGAATTAAAGGGTACGGGCCTGTTCTTTCCGATCGATCCTGGCGCCAACGCGACGATCGGCGGCATGGCATCCACGCGGGCATCGGGCACCAATGCCGTGCGGTACGGCACGATGCGCGAGAATGTCCTGGGTCTTACCGTCGTCACCGCCGACGGCCGCATTATTCGCACCGGCGGGCGTGCGCGCAAATCGTCCGCGGGCTATGACCTCACGCGACTTTTTGTAGGCAGTGAAGGCACGCTAGGCATCATCACCGAAATCCAATTGCGCCTCTACGGCATTCCCGAGGCCATCTCGGCCGCCGTCTGCCAATTTCCGGACCTCAAATCCGCTGTTGATGCGGTGATCACGGCGATGCAAGTCGGCCTGCCGGTCGCACGCATCGAACTCCTGGATGCGCTGCAGATGGACGCGTGTATTCGCTATTCGAAGCTCGAAGGATTTGCCGCGCAGCCAACGCTGCTGTTCGAATTCCACGGCACCGAAGCGGGCGTGCGTGAGCAAGCCGAAATGATGCAATCGATCACGGCCGAACATGGTGGCAGTGCCTTTCAATGGGCCACGCAGCCGGAGGATCGGTCGCGGCTGTGGAAGGCTCGGCACAATGCCTATTACGCGTGCCTGGCGTTGGCGCCGGGCAAGCACGCGTTTT
>JBDTTY010000278.1:0-4503 GCA_040007975.1 Betaproteobacteria bacterium
CTTTCCTGACCCATGCAGCGCTCGAAGCCGGCGATACGCAAGCCGAAGCCGGGCGTGCGGCCCTGCAACTGATGACGGTGCATTCGGCCAAGGGGCTCGAATTTCACACGGTATTTGTCACCGGTCTCGAAGAAGGTTTGTTTCCGCATGAGAACAGCCTTTCGGAAGCGGACGGGCTCGAGGAAGAGCGACGCTTGATGTACGTGGCCATCACGCGTGCCCGTCGCCGCATCTATCTCACGCACGCACAAACGCGCATGCTGCACGGGCAGACGCGCTACGGCATTCCGTCACGATTTGTCAGCGAGCTGCCGGCCGATCTCGTGCAGTGGTTGTCACCTTATCGTCGCCGGGCGATTGATGTGGACGATGCCGAGTGGGGACGCGTGACCAATGCGCCGCAGGCAACACCTGCGGCACCGGGATGGCGCATCGGGCAGAGCGTGAAGCACGCACGCTTTGGGCTGGGCGTGATCATCGATGCCGAGGGGCGCGGAACGGATGCGCGCGTCCAGGTCAATTTTCGCGACGAGGGCGTGAAGTGGCTGGCGCTCGAGTACGCGAAGCTCGAGGCGGCGTAGCTCGTGATCAGGGCGGCGGCGTCGGGTGCGTGGCAAGAAAATCGTCGACGGCCGCAGATGCCGATGGGAAGAAACGCTCTGCCTCGGCGCGGACCTCGGGGAGCCATCGATTGAGCTGCTCGCGTAGCGGTCGATTGGCCCGGGCGAAGCGCACGTCGATGCCGGCTCTTTCAAACGCATCGTGCCATTGGCGCAACACCTCGAATGCCGTGACGTCGATGTGTGTCACCGCCTGCAGGTCAAGTACCAAACATCGTAGTGCCGGTACAGCCTCCGCGGCAAGCGCATGCAATCGATCGGATACGTGGCGCGCATTGGCAAAAATGAGCGGCGCATACAGCCGGTAGACGAGCACGCCGGGCGTGGCCAAACCGCCCTCATCATCGGTGAGGTCGTGGAAACGACGGTCGATCGGCAGCCGACGCAATAGCGCGTCGCGCGGGCGCGCCACTTCGAGCAGGACGCGCGCGAGCGACAGGCCCACCCCAAGCAGCACGCCGGGCAATACACCCAGTATGAGAACGCCCAACGCTACTGCCAGCGCGAGGCCGAAGGCGCGCCGATCCAGGGCAAATAGCGTGCGCAATTGCGCCAGATCGATGAGCCGGGTGGCGGCCACGATCAGAATCGCTGCCAGTGCGACCCGTGGCAGAACTACCAGCCACTGTGCGAGCACCAATACAAATGCGACCAGCAACGCGACTGCGATCCACTGCGCCAGTTGGGTGCGCACGCCTGCGGCTTCGGCAGTGACCGAGCGCGATGTGCTGGCACCGACAGGAAATCCCGCGACGACACTGGCCGCCACATTGGCCATGCCGAGTGCGGTGAGTTCCTGATCGGGATTGACCGTGTCACCGCGCTTTTCCGCCAGCGTCCGCGCCAGCAGAACTCCTTCGGCAAACACAAGCAGCGCGAGGGCAATGGCGCCGGGTGCCAGTGCCTGCAGGTCGCGCCACTCGAGGCTGGGCAGCGCGGGCATGGGCAGTCCGGTAGGCAGCGGTCGCAGGTGGGCTACGCCGTGATATGGCAAATCGAAAGCGAGCGAGGCAGCAATCGCCACGCCGCATCCGATCACCGTCCCCGGGACCCGTGGTGTGTAACGGGCAATTGCCAACATCAATGCGATCTGGCCGGCGCCAAGCGCCACGGTAGGTATGTGGGATTCGCGCAACGCGGCGAATGCATCGACGACACGAAGGAAGAATGGATCGCGCGGCAACGCGAGTCCGAGCAATGCGGGAAGCTGGGTGCCGATGAGCACCAGCGCCGCCCCCGCCGCATACCCGATGAGCACCGGTGTTGAAAGCAGATCCGCGGCATTGCCGAGCTTGAGCCGGCCAGCCAGCATCAACAACACGCCAGTAGCCATCGCGAGGGCGGCGGCAAGCATCGCGGCGCGCACCGGATCGCCGGCTGCCAACGGTGCAATGATCGAGCCGGCGAGCAGCGCGATGGTCGTGTCGGGGCCGACGATGACGCTGCGGCTGGAGGTCAACAGCGCGTAGGCCAACATCGCGCCAATGGCCGCGTAAAGGCCGGCCTCGGGGCGCACGCCGACCAGTTCGGCGTACGCCAGCACCGACGGGATCATCACCACGCAAACCGATGTGCCGGCAACGATGTCGCTGCGCAATGCGCCCCGCGGATACTCCTGCAGTTGCACCAACCCCGGTAGCCATCGCGTGAGCGTGGCGCGACGTGCGCCGGAGCGGGAGAAGGGCATCGTGCGCCCTGTCGACTACTGCGCGGGCGTCGGCGGGACGAGGGTCTCGTCGGCGTGAAATACGTCGCGATAGCTGACGTAGTCGGAGATGTGCAGCGTGGCGGCAAAAAACATCAAATAGGGCAACAATACGGCCAACACCACGACCTGGCCCATCGGCGGTGGCAGGATCAGCGCCATCGCACTGACCGCGAGACCCGGCACGACCACACCATAAAAAAACACACCGAGACCATAAATCACCAGCGGTCTCCAATTGGCAAAGGCGGCGCGCAGGCTGGCCAGCAGCGCGGCACCCGGGCCGGCGTCCTGGAAGACGATCAACGCTGGCGCCCACCATGTGGAAACCAATACCGGCAGCGAAAGCAGTGCGGCGAAGAGCATGCCGAATTGCAGTTGCGGATCCGCCAACGCACTTGCAATGTCGGCTTCGGTGGCATTTGCGCTGTTGGAGATGAATTCGATCAACTTGCCGCCATCCACGATTGACGACGCAAAGACCGAGGCCGTCATGCCCAGCACGAAAAAAATGCCAATGGGCAGCAGCGCCCACAAGTTGGCGCGAAAACCTTGCAGAATGAGACGCAGCGCAGGAGGCTTGCCGCGTTCCTGATGCCACGCCGCGGCAAGCAGCCCCACGGCCAGCACCGGCTTCACGATCGTCATGGCCCACGGACCGATGAAGGGAATCGAGCGCGTGACGAGCAGCAGCAGGTAGTACGCAAGCAGCAACACGACCCATGCGAGCCGCTGCTGTTTGAACATTTGCCAGGCTTGCGTGAGCCACACCATGCCCTGCCGGGCCGGATGGCGGGTGTATGGAAACTCGCGTGCCGGTTCATTCATGTGCTCAACCCGACGTTGCAGGAAAGGCGGGCATCGTCGTCACGCGCGACCGCAAGATTCGCTCGAAATGCGCGGGGTCGTGGGCGTGTATCAACTCGCCCGGACGTGGCAGATAGAGATCGTACAGACGCGACAGCCAGAAGCGCAGCGCGGCCGCACGCAGCAGGGACGGCCATGCCTCGCGTTCCTCGGGCACCACGGGCCGCAGCGCCGTATACGCCGTGGTCATCGCACGCGTGCAGTCGTCGCGCATCGCACCGGTACCGGGTTCGACACACCAGTCGTTGACGGTGATGGCGAGGTCGTAGGCGAAGAAATCGGTGGCGGCGAATCCGAAATCGATGATGCCGGCCACGCGCTCGTCGGCAAAGAGGACATTGTCGCAAAAAAGATCGCCATGAATCGCACCTTTGGGCAGCTTGACGCGTCCGAAACCGGTCTGAAACTTGATCTCGGCGTCCAGCAACGCGATCTGGTCGGCGTCGAGGTGTGGCTTCACGGCGCGCGCCGCCTGCCGCCACCACGCGGGGCCACGACGATTGGTGAGGCGCCCGCGATACGTTTGCGAGGCGATATGCAGCCGTGCCAGTGCGTCACCCACGCTTGCGCAATGCGCGGACGTCGGTGTTGCCACGGGTGCGCCTTCCACCCGCGCCACAAGCCCCGCGGGCTTGCCGTTGAGCAGCGAAAACAAGGCGCCGGTGCGATCGGCCTCGGGCGCCGGGACCTCAACGCCGGCACGGGCGAGGTGCGCCATCAGGTTGAGATAGAACGGCAATTCGGCGGTGGGCAGGCGCTCGTAAAGCGTCAGCACATAACGGCCGCGATCGGTCGTGACGAAGTAGTTGGTGTTCTCGATGCCCGCAGCGATTGGCTCCAGTGCCGTGAGAACGCCGACTGCATAGCGCGTTAGCCAAGCATCGAGATCGGTTGCGGTGACCTGGGTATAGACGGACATTGAGCGACGTTGGTGACCGCGGATTGAAAGGCGTGACGTCGACTGCCGTGACGCGACGGGACCGTACCGGGATCGAGAGTTTCAGTTCACCACGAAAAGAGAAGCCACATCGGCACACGAAGACCGAAGTCCAGCGATTCGCGGCGGATGAACGTCTGCCCGTTGCCACTTGGAAGGAGGTAATACGGTCGACCGCCGCCGCGCGGCGTCACCTTGATGTAACGCAGTTCGCCATTGACGCGCGCTTCCTCGAGCGTTTCGGTCTCGGTGCGGATGATCGTGACCTGCGGCTCCAGTTCCGGGTCGCCCACAGCGGGCAGCGGCGGCGGCGAGGTCGCGGGTGGCGAGGCGGGGGGCAACGGCGGCGGCGGCACCGGCGCGGATTGCGCGAT
>JBDTTY010000279.1:0-4493 GCA_040007975.1 Betaproteobacteria bacterium
ATTGCACGTGAGCGCGCGGAGCTCGAGGCGGACCCTGTGGCCGAGCGTCGTGAACTGACCGCAATCTATGTGGCCCGAGGATTGGAGCAGGACCTCGCGGAGCAGGTCGCAGAACAGCTGTCACTGCACGATGCACTCGGTGCTCACGCGCGCGACGAATTGGGGATCTCGGAAGCTTTGAGCGCTCGTCCGGTGCAGGCAGCGCTCGCGTCGGCAGCAAGCTTTGCCGTGGGGGCGGCGTTGCCCCTTGCAGTGACGGCGCTGGCACCGGAACACGGGTTGATTTACTGGATCTCCGGGATGTCCGTCATTTTCCTTGCGCTGCTCGGCATGGTTGCGGCGCGCGTCGGAGGCGCAAATATCGTGATGGGAGCGTGGCGCGTCTCGTTCTGGGGTGCTCTGGCGATGGCGATCACTGCAGGTGTGGGCGCGTTGTTTGGGGCTGTGGTCTGAGCATCCTCAACGTCGCGGGTCCGACGCTCCGGCCTAGACAATAGTTTGAGTCCGCGTCGAAGAAAGGCAGGCGTCATGTCCGTAGCTCAGCGTGTCAATCGCAGTGTTGTCCTTCATACGCGTCCAGTCGGTGCGCCGACGCTGGCCAATTTTCGTTTCGAAGAGTCCGCTGTCCCGAAACCTGAAGCCGGGCAGATGTTGCTGCAAACGATGTTCCTTTCACTCGACCCCTACATGCGCGGCCGGATGAGTGACGGTCCGTCCTATGCGGCGCCCGTGGCGATCGGTGCCGTGATGGTCGGCGCAACTGTGTGTCGCGTGGAGACGTCATCGCATCCCGATTTTCAGCCTGGCGATATCGTGTTGAGTTACAGCGGGTGGCAACAATTCTGCGTCTCCGACGGTACGGGCGTCACCAAACTCGGCACGCAGATGAAGCACCCGTCGCTGGCGCTTGGTGTGCTTGGTATGCCCGGATTCACGGCCTACATGGGGCTGCTGGATATCGGTCAGCCAAAGGCGGGAGAAACTGTCGTCGTCGCGGCGGCCAGTGGCGCCGTTGGATCCGTGGTGGGTCAAGTGGCAAAACGGATGGACTGCCGCGCCATCGGTATCGCCGGTGGCCCGGACAAGTGCCGCTTCGTTGTCGAGGTGCTGGGCTTCGACGCGTGCGTCGACCATCGGGGCGCCGACTTTGCGCAGCGCCTTGCCGTCGCGTGCGGACAAGGGATTGACGTCTACTTTGAAAACGTTGGCGGCAAGGTGCTGGACGCCGTGCTGCCGCTGCTGAACCCCCGTGCCCGCATCCCGCTATGCGGAATGATCGCCAGTTACAACGACGCGAGTGCACCGGCCGGGCCCGATCGAAGGGGCCCGCTGATGCGTACGCTTCTTACCAAGCGAATCAGGATGCAAGGCTTCATCATCTTCAATGACTACGGCTCCCGCTTTGGCGAATTTTTCACGCAAATGAGCACTTGGGTTGCCGAAGGCAAGGTCAAGTTTCGTGAGGACATCGTCGATGGCCTCGATCAAGCGCCGCAAGCCTTCATCGGGCTTCTTGAGGGCCGCAATTTCGGCAAGCTGATCGTGCGCGTCGACCAGCACTGAATCGCGTCAGGTCGCGACCACTTCATCGGTCCACACCTTGAAGCTCGCAAGCGTATTGGGGCCGAATGAATTGCTGAGCGCGACGTCAGACGCATCGCGACCGCGACCGATCAGGATCCGCCCGATGCGCGGCGTATTGTTGCGTGCATCAAACGTATACCACTGGCCGTCAAGAAATGCCTCGAACCATGCGGCAAAATCCATCGTTCCATACGGAGGCGGTGTTCCCATGTCGCCCAGATAGCCGGTGCAATACCGGGCGGGAATATTCATGCAGCGACAAAAGGCCACGGCCAGGTGCGCATAGTCGCGGCACACGCCGTTCTTGTCGTAAAACGCCTCGAACGCCGAGCGCGTCATCCGCGCATGCTCGTAGCCGAACGTGATGTGACGATGCACGTAATCGCAGATGGCCTGCACGCGGGCCCAGCCAGGAGGCGATTGCCCGAACAGATTCCAGGCGATTTCCGACAGGCGATCGGTCTCGCAGTAGCGACTTCCCAGGAGAAACAGCAATGTTTCTTCCGGCAGGTTCTGCACGGTCATTTGCTGCGCGTTGGGCGCGATCACATCGGTGGCGCCCGTATCGTTCACGATCACATCCGCCGAGACGCGCGTCCGTCCGGTTGGAGCGACGATGCGCGTGCACCAGTTGCCGAAGCTGTCCCGGTAGGCCGACATCGGAATTGGCGGATCAAATTTCAAATCGTCGCGACCCACCAGATCCGAGACGCGCGTGAAGTGCACGTTCAACGTCAGGATCATCGGCGTCGGCTGCGGACAGTCGTAGATCATTTCAAAGCCAGCGCGAATCTTCATCGTGGATCTCCGGTCGTCAAGGGAGTATCAGAGCTGTGTGCAATGCGTCGATCAGTATTCGCCTTAGAGCCGTCCATTGGCGAGCGGCGCCAAAGACCAGGCCCTGATTGACCTCCAGTTCGACCCCGACGTAGTCGTTCGCCGAAAATTGTCGGCGCAACCAGGACGTCAGCCCGTCGTCCCTGCCCGCATACGGGTAGTTGCGCCGCACGCGAATCGCGGGAGCGGACGCCGCCAATGCAGCTTTCCAATGTGCGCACAATGCGCGTTCGCGGGGGCGGGTTGGGTGATACAGCAATCCTACATCTGCCGTTCGTACGCGGCCGTCAAATACCGGCGTGAAGCTGTGCGAGGAAAGATGGATGACGCGCCGCCCGCGCGAAATGGCGCGCTCGACCAGGTGCTCGACCTCCGTGCGGTAGGGCCGGTAGTGCCGCTCGATGATCGACGCCCGAATGTCGGCAGGCAAATGGCGGGTGAATGAGGAAAAAAGCCGCGGATGGCCGATCGACCGATTGAGATCGACCACCAATCGACTCACGGTGGACTGCACGAGTGGCGCGCGGAGTGAGCGCGCCAGTGCATGGGCCATGATCAGCGCACCGGGATCGAAGCCCCGATGGGTGTCGAGCAGTTTCTGCTGGCCGCGAAACAGTCGACGCAAGGGTGCAGGAATCCGATTGCCACCATGTTCGCAGGTGACAATGAACGAATTGACTTTGATGTCGCGCCCGGTCACCAGCGCAGCTCGGGCAACTGACGAAATACCTGTCTTGTGCCTTCGCCCCACTCCTTGCTCAGTGTGGCGAAATACGCGTCGCCTTCGTCAAAGCGTCGCCGTTTCTGTACGACCAGGCTGTCTCGCTCATAGCATAGAAGATCGATGGGCATACCTACCGACAAGTTGCTGCGCATCGTCGAATCGAAGGAGACCAGTACGCACTTGGCCGCATCGGCCAGCGGTGTTTGACGGGAGATCACGCGGTCGATGATCGGTTTTCCGTATTTGGTCTCGCCCGTCTGGAAATAGGTGGCGTCAAGGCCCGCCTCGATGAAGTTGCCTTCCGCATAGATGCGAAAAAGGCGCTGCGACTCGCCATGGATCTGCCCGCCGACTATGAACGACGCATTAAAGCCGATGTCATTTTGTTCCAGGTACGCACCGTCGCGGCGTTCGATGTCGCGCATGGCGTCGGCCACCAGCATCGCCACCTCGAACATCGTATTCGCATTCCATAAATTGGCGACGGCATCCGCTGCGGCGCAACGCTGGTTGAGCACGCCAATGACCGACTGCGTGCCCGCCAGGTCGCCGGAACTCAACAACACGATCACGCGATCGCCGGGCCGCTCGAACATCGTCATCTTGCAAAACTTGGCGATGTTGTCCATGCCGGCGTTGGTGCGCGAATCCGATGCGAAAATCATGCCCTTGTCAAGGGTAACGCCGATGCAGTAGGTCATGTTGCAAGCCTACCAGTGTTCCGGTAGGCCCGTTTGGAACTAACTAGATGCGTCCCATCAAAAACAGGACAAGCAGGATCAACAGGACGACGCCGACGATGCCGCTGGGGCCATAGCCCCAACTGCGGGCATGCGGCCACGCAGGCAGTACGCCGATGAGGATCAGAACGATGACGATGAGAAGGATGGTGCCAAGACTCATGATGTACTCCCAGGTTCGGTGGCCGGCAGAAATCCGCCGGTGCACTGATGGTGCAGGTACTCATCGTCCCCGATCTTGTTGACACAATCCGTCCTCCAATGGATTCATCGATTGCGGGACGTGTCCTACAGACAGATCATGACAAAGCGGATAATTTCGCGATATGGATCGCGATTGATCCGTGCAATTCTTCAACCTACGGAGTCAACATGATCAAAAAAGCCTGGGCAGTGTGGAAGGGTGGCATCAAGGATGGCATCGGCTCCATCTCGACGGAAACCGGCGTATTGAATGAAGCGCCCTATGGATTCAAAGCGCGCTTCGAGAACGGCAAGGGAACGAACCCGGAAGAATTGATCGGTGCCGCGCATGCGGGATGTTTTTCGATGGCGTTTTCGCTGATGCTGGGCGAAGCCGGGCTGACCGCGGACAAGATCGAGACGCA
>JBDTTY010000280.1:0-4488 GCA_040007975.1 Betaproteobacteria bacterium
CGCGGTGTTCGTGCCCATCGCCTTCATGAGCGGCATCATCGGACGCTTCTTCTTCCAGTTCGGCGTGACGGTGGCCGTGGCGGTGATGGTGTCGCTCTTCGTCAGCTTCACGCTCGATCCGATGCTGTCCGCCATCTGGCACGACCCGCCGGGCACGCGCTTCAAGCGGATGCCGTGGCTGGGGCGGTTCCTCGACCGCGTCGAGATGGGCATTGAATGGGTGCATCGGATTTACGGCGACATCCTGGTCTGGGCGCTCGCGCATCGCAAGACGGTGCTGTCCGGGTCATTGCTGGCGCTGATTGCAAGTTTTGCGTTGGTGCCGCTGATCGGTACCGAGTTCGTGCCCAAATCCGATCAAAGCCAGATCACGCTGCGTCTCAACACGGCGGTAGGCTCGAGCCTCGAATACACGGACAGCAAGGTGCAGCAGGTGGAGGGGGTGTTGAAGCAGTTCCCCGAAATCGCGTTTGCCATGACGACGATTGGCACGGATGAGGGTCGCAATTACGCGCGCGTCAATTTGAAACTGGTCGATCGCAACCAGCGCGCGCGGTCGCAGGAGCAACTGGAAAAGGCGATTCGCAAAGTGCTGGAGCCCGTTGCCGGCATCGAGTTGACCGTCGGCTTCAACCGCCCGATTTTCGTCAACATCCTGGGTCCTGATCCGGAAACGCTCAACGGACTCATCAACGACTTCAAGAAGCGTGTGGCCAAGGTGCCCGGCATCACCGACCTCGAGCTTTCCGAAAAAACGCCCAATCCCGCATTGTCCGTGCGACTCAACAACGACGCTGCCGCCGAACTCGGCATCACCGTGCAGCAGGTCGGCAGCACGTTGCGGCCGCTGCTCAATGGCGATACGGTCAGCTATTGGCTGGCGCAGGACGGCCAGAACTACGAAGTCAACGTGCGGCTGCCCAAAGATCGGCGGCAGTTGTCCACGGATCTGTCGAGCCTTTACCTCACCACCAACAAGATCGGTCCTAACGGCGTGCCGCGCATGGTGCCGCTGCGGCAGGTGGCCGAGATCGTCGAGACCACCAGTCCGCAGACAATCCGGCGCGAGGAGTTGCAGCGCCGCGTCACGCTGTTTGCCAATGCACAGGGGCGACCTGCCGGGGACGTCGGCAGCGACGTCAACGCCATCGTCAAGGACTTCGTGTTACCGCCCGGTTATCGCTTCTCGGTGCGTGGCCAGCAGGAACAGATGCAGGACTCGTTCAAGGCGGCGATGGCAGCGCTGGGACTGGCGGTGATCTTCATCTACCTGATCCTGGCATCGCAGTTTGCCAGCTACCTGCAGCCGGTCGCGATCATGGTGTCGTTGCCGTTGTCACTTATCGGAGTGTTCGTGGCGCTGCTTCTCACCGGGACCACGCTCAACATTTTTTCGATGATCGGTTTCATCATGTTGATGGGCCTTGTGACCAAAAATGCGATCCTGCTCGTCGACTTTGCCAATCGCGCTCGACGCGGTGGGGCATCACTGCAGGATTCGATGCTGCAGGCAGGGCAGGTGCGCCTGCGGCCGATCCTGATGACCACCGCGGCGATGATCGGCGGCATGCTGCCGCTGGCGCTGGGTGTGGGTGAAGGCGGTGAAACGCAGGCGCCGATGGGACGGGCCATCATTGGTGGGGTGATTACGTCGACGCTGCTGACGCTTGTCGTCGTGCCGGTGCTGTATTCCTATCTCGACGGGTGGTCGGAATGGCGCCGGGCACGGCGGGAAGCCAAGCATGGTCCACGGGTGGCGACCACCGCGCACGGCTTCTCCGGACCAGCGGGGGATTAATCGTGACCGGCCAAGCCGCACACGCTGCTTTGCCCGCTATCGACCATGCACCGTTGACGTGTATGCCGCGGTCGCGGCATAATAAGTGACCGCGAGTCAGTTACAGTTTGTTACACGAAAAACATGGATATCGAACAAGCCCGTTTCAACATGGTCGAACAGCAAATCCGCACTTGGGAAGTGTTGGATCAGCAGGTGCTCGACCTGCTGTTCACGGTGCGCCGTGAGGACTTTGTGCCGCCGGCCTATCGTTCGCTTGCCTTTGCCGACCTCGAATTGCCACTTCCCGGCGGCGTGCGGATGTGGTCGCCCAAGGTTGAAGCGCGCGTACTGCAGGAACTGATGCTGACGGGTGACGAATCCGTTCTCGAAATCGGCACCGGCAGCGGTTACTTCACGGCGCTATTGGCGAGCCGCGCCACCGACGTCACGACTGTGGAAATCGACCCGGAGCTGGCCGCCTCGGCGCGCGCTCGACATGTTCGGCACGGCTTTGCCAACGTGCGTGCCGAAGTGGGTGATGGCGCCACCGGTTGGGGCCGTGATTTCTGGGATGTGATCGTGCTGACTGGTTCCACACCGCTGATGCCCGAACGCATCGTCGCGCAGTTGAAGCCCGGCGGTCGCGTGTTTGCAATCGTTGGCGACCTGCCGGTGATGACGGCCCGCCTGGTGCAGTGGTCGGGACCCGACGCTTTTACGACCACGGATCTGTTCGAAACGGTGGTGGCGCCGCTGCACAATGCCGCCGCGCCGTCACGGTTCCAGTTTTGATTCCACAGCTTGCACCTGCCGAATTGCACGGTTGGCGTGCTGACGCGGCGCGTCGCGCCCCGGTGTTGGTCGACGTCCGCGAGCCATGGGAATTCGAGCGCTGCAAAATTGAAGGCGCGATCAGCGTGCCATTGTCGCAATTGCAGGCGCGAATTGCCGAATTGTCCGCGGAGCAGGACCTCATTCTCGTGTGTCATCATGGCAGCCGCAGCCAGCAGGCGGCGATGTTCCTCGCACGAAACGGCTTTTCCCGTGTCTACAACCTGCGTGGCGGCGTCGAGGCTTGGGCGGTCGAAGTCGACCCCGCGATGCCGCGCTACTGACTAGAAGCAATCACCAATCGGCGCAGCGACCCACCGCGTGGCGCAATGGATTTGTTCATGAACCTCAAGTTTTCGCATCCCCTCCGCCGTGCCCTGCTTGCAGCCAGCGTCGCGTCGGTTCTATGGGCCGGCGCCGCCAGTGGCGAGGACCTGCTGCAGGTCTATCGCGAAGCGCAAAAAAGCGATCCGGCGCTGGCGTCGGCACGTGCCAACTGGGAGGCCACGCAAGAACGCGTGCCGCAAGCGCGCGCCGGTTTGCTGCCCAATGTCGCGCTTTCGGGCAGCGCCAACGTGAACAACATCGACGTCACGGTCCACAGCAATCCCAACATCAACACCAATCGGACGTACAACCAGGGCGGGCTCACGTTTTCAGCTTCGCAGCCGCTGTACCGGCCACAAAACGTTGTGCTGCTCGGGCAGGCCAAAGAGCAGGTCAATCAGGCTGACTACACGTTGGCGATCGCGCAGCAGGATCTGATCATCCGCACCGCCGTCGCCTATTTCGATGTGTTGCTGGCGGAGTTCAACATCGAACTGGTCGGTCAGCAAAAAATCGCAACGATCGAACAGCTGGCGCAGGCCAAGCGCAATTTCGAAGTCGGTACCGCCACGATCACGGACACCAACGAAGCGCAGGCGCGGTTCGATCAGATCAACGCATCCGAAATCCAGTTCATCAATGAACTCGATCGCCGCCGTACTGCGTTGCGGGCGATTATCGGGCGCTTTCCCAGCAGTCTGAAGCGGGTTCGTGCATTTGAACCGATGCCGCCGTCGCCCAACACACTTGAATACTGGGTCGATCTGGCCGTGCGCGACAATCTTGGCGTGCGCGTGCAGCAAGCCAACGTGGACATCGCCACGCTCGAAATCGACCGTGCGCGCGCTGGACACTATCCGACGCTCGATCTCGTCGGCAGCTTCACCGGCCAGGCCAGCTCGGGCTCGAGTTCCACCGGTTTTAACAGTGATTCGCGCCAGGCGCTGCTTGGCCTGCAGCTCAACGTGCCGTTGTATCAAGGCGGATTCGTCAATTCGCGCGTGCGCGAATCGATCGCATTGCTGGATCGTTCGCGCGCCGACCTCGAAACCGTCAAGCGCGCGGCGATCTCCAATGCGCAGGACGGCTTTTCCGGCGTCAACAGCGCGGTGGCGAGCGTCAAGGCATTTGAACAGGCGGCCGTGTCGGCCGACGTCGCTTTGCAATCGAACATCCTCGGCCAGGAAGTCGGCATCCGGACCAACCTCGACGTGCTCAACGTGCGCCAAAACGTGTATCAGGCGCGCCGCGACGTGGCCAATGCCTATTTCACGTATCTGCTGGCCACGCTGCGACTCAAAGCCGCCACCGGTGCGCTAAGCGAAACCGATCTCGAAGCATTGAACCGGCGCCTGCAGGGCTGAACGGGTCAGCCGCGCGGTAGCCGCGGCGCCACCCAACGCGGCAAACATCGGCTGCGTCAGCGATGACCATCGCCGGTATCCACACAACGACCGTTCGGACAGTCGCGCATTGACGAGAAGCAGCGGCAAGTGCCGCTTCGCGCATGCGGCGACCATGTTCGGCCACACCTCCGTTTCCATCAGCAT
>JBDTTY010000281.1:0-4482 GCA_040007975.1 Betaproteobacteria bacterium
CTATGACGAAAATACCGTCCGCGGCAGTCGCGGCGGCCGTGGTCGGCGTTATCCGGTGCTGTGGGACCTGGTCGGCTTTACCGGCTCGGGCTTGGCCCACGTCAATTGGCGTCCTTTCGATGAAAATGTGCCGGAGCGCGCCGCGCGACTGTTGCACGCCCGCCGCATGGGCCCCGCCATCATCGTGTTTCCCGATTGCTTTACTGCGCTGGGCGGCAATCAGTACATCAACTCCTCGGCGATTGGCCGTTACGCCGACTATTTGACAAAGGAGTTGATTCCGTTTGTCGACCGCGAATTCCGCACGCTCGCGTCTCGCGACCATCGTGGGTGTTTCGGCAAGTCGTCCGGCGGCTACGGTTCCATCGTGCACGGAATGAAATACGCGAAATACTGGGGCGCGGTGGCCGATCATTCCGGCGACGCCTATTTCGATTTCTGCTATCTCACGGACTGGCCGCGCACGCTCAACGAGCTCGATCGCTTTCGCCGGCCGGCGCGACGACCGGGACGCCAACGCGTGGCGCCGGAGGTCAAACGCCGCGCAGAAGGCTATGACGATGGGCGTGTGCGCCGCTTTCTGGAGGAAATCTGGTCCAAGGACAAGTTTTCCGACGGCGAAGCGCACGCGCTGATGGAAATCGCGATGGCCGCATCCTACGATCCCGATCCGGCCGCGCCGCTCGGGTTTCGCCTGCCGGTCGATCTCGAAACCGGAGCGTTGCTGCCGACCCGTTGGGCCCGCTGGCTGCGCCATGATCCGATCCACATGGTGGCGCGCTACGCCGACAATTTGCGCACATTGCGCGGCATCTACGTGGATTGCGGTTGGCGCGACCAATACCACCTGCATTACGGCGCCCGCCTGTTATCGCGGGCCCTCGCCACCCATAACGTCACGCACACCTACGACGAGTTTGACGACACGCATTCCTCCATCGACTATCGGATGGATGTCAGCCTGCCGTTCCTTTATCGCAGCCTCAAGCCCTGACGGGGGGATAATCGCGTCCTGAGCCGGTGCGGCCATCGCGGCCGGCGCCATCACACCGCGCGAATCGCGGACGCGAAAATCATTTGGGAGGCAAGCCATGCGTTGGGGCGACATGCGTCAAAGCGAAAACGTCGAAGACCGCGAGGCATCGGGCGGCGGTGGACGCATGCCATTTGGCGGGGGCATCAAGCTCGGTGGCGGCGCGATGATTCTGGTGGTCATCGTCAGCCTGCTGTTCGGCGTCAATCCGCTGCAATTTCTTGGCATGATGGAAGGCAGCGGTCCAGTCATGGCGCCCTCGTCAGCGCCGCCGTCGGCGCCCGCGCCGAGTGGCGCGGTGCGCGCACCCACCGATCCACAAAAGGACATGGTGACGCGTATTCTGGGCGACACCGAAGAGGTCTGGACCGCGCTGTTCACGGCCATGGGTTCGCGCTACGAACCCCCCAAACTCGTCCTGTTCCGCGGCTCAGTGGTCTCGATGTGCGGCAACGCAAGTTCGTCCGCCGGACCGTTTTATTGTCCGGGCGATCGCAAGGTCTATCTCGATACCAATTTCTTCAAGGAATTGAGTAGTCGCTTCGGGGCGCCAGGCGATTTTGCGCAAGCCTATGTGATCGCCCATGAAATCGGGCACCACGTCCAGAACCTGCTCGGCACGATGCGCGATTTCGATCAGGCCGCCGCCAAGTTGGACGAGCGCCGCCGCAATGCGCTGACCGTACGGCTCGAGTTGCAAGCGGATTGCTACGCCGGCGTCTGGGGTTTTTACGCGGCAAAGCGCAATCTGCTCGATCCCGGCGACATCGAGGAAGGACTGCGCGCAGCGTCCTCCGTCGGTGACGACGCAATCCAGAAACGGACCCAAGGCTACACCGTACCCGATGCCTTTACCCATGGTCGTGCCGAGCAGAGGATGCGCTGGTTCAAGACGGGATTGCAGTCCGGCGATCCGCGTCAGTGCAATACCTTTGCGGCGCGGGACCTGTAGGCCGCGCACACCGTGCATCAGCCCGGTGGTGTGGTGGCCATGTGCCCGGGATGTCGTACGCCGATGGCGTCGCTCGAGGTCGATCGGCTCCTGTTGGGGGGGGTGACCGTCGACCTATGCGCGCAATGCCACGCCCTGTGGTTTGACGCGATGGAAAGCGTACAGCTCTCGCCGGCGGGTACATTGATCCTGTTTCGAGCAATCCAAGCGGCCGGGCCGCCCGGAGCGCCTCTGCCCGAGACGCGTCTGCCCTGTCCGCGCTGCGACACGCCCCTCGATCTGACGCAGGACGTGCAGCGCACCACCCGCTTTACCTACTATCGCTGCCGCCGCGGGCACGGTCGCTTCACGCCGTTTGTGCAGTTCCTGCGGGAAAAGAATTTCATCAAATCCGTGTCGCCCGCCGATCTCGAGCGGTTAAAGACCATGGTGCGCGTGATTCGATGCGCCAGTTGCGGTGCGCCCGTTGACCTCCAGCACGATGCCGCTTGCCGCTATTGCCGCGCACCAATCGCAATCCTGGACACGGCAGCGGTGGCGCAAACACTGCGGGAGCTCGACCTGGCGGCGGCTCGGCACATCGACGTGGGCAGGCCGGACGCGGCAGCGGCAGCAGTCATGGAAACCTTGCGCTTCGAACGCGCCATGGCGCAGGAGAATCGCAACACCGACACTCTGATCGGCGTCGACCTGATCGGCGTCGGGCTCAACGTAGTGAGCGCACTGCTCTCGCGCTAGCTGGCGAGGGTCACAGCGCCGCGCTAAAATGCTGCATTGATGATAGTCGGAGAGTGGATCATGACCTTCTCGAAATCGCTGGTGTTGATCGCCTTGGTTGCCTCAGGCGTTGCCGCTGCACAGACTGCGGCCCCTGCCGCCTCGGCTGCAGCCCCTGCCGCGGCCAATTGTCCGAAGCCCGATGCCCATCCCGGCCGTCTCGCGTCGGACAATCAGCGCAAGGGTTGGGGCAAGGAGGTGCAAACCTGGACGACGTGCATGAAAAAATACGTTGCGGAAGTCCAGGCCGAAGCCGATGTCGCCGTCAAGGCCGCCAATGCCGCGGTTGCGCGGTCCAACGCCGCCGTCAACGAATACAACGCGGTCGTCAACGACCTGCAGGCGCAAAACGACGCCGCGGCCAGGTAGCCGCGACGGGTCGACTACTGTTGCGCAGGAATGCGCTCGACCCGCATGACCACGCCGTCGACGCAGGTCACCATGGTTCGTTCCCGGTCGCCGGGCGCCGATTCCCAGACGTGGCGCATCACCTTGCGCGCCATCGCCTCGTCCAGTTCTTCGTTGATGGCGGTGGGCGCACCAGCTTCTGCGACGAGGTCCGCACATTTGCGGGCCACGTAGAAGTTCTTGCGAACGCTGGGTTCGGGCTCGAGCGCGACGGCCGGTGCATCCGAAAAATTGTTGTTGGTCCACGCGACCAAACCCTTGTTGAAACCCAACGCCAAATCGAGATCGGGGCGCCGATAGCGCCAGACTTCGATCGCGTTTTCGTCCGCGCGGCCGGGGCGCATTTCCTGCGGCGTGCCGTGCGCCTGCACGACAAATGCCCGCGGCATGCCTATCGCCACCTCCTTGCGTTTGGCCATGGCCGACCAGTCATTGTCCGCCGCGTCGTTCATCCCGCTGCCATTGTTGATCGGCAGGTCCATCCGCGAACTCTTGTTGGCATCGGGACACGGTTGTTGCTGATAGGTCGTGCGCCCCGCCTTGTCCACGCACTTGAAGACCTGGGCCGTCACGGGCAGAGCGATCCCGATCAACAACGTCACAACGGCGCCACGAACCAGTGCCGTCATCGCCACACGGCTGTGCCAACCGGCGGTTCGAGCATGGGTCATCGGACCAGTATCCTCTCGACGTCGGCAACCTTGCCACCGACACAGTTGAACGAGGTTCGCATCTGCGGATCGGCGGCCAGCGGCTCGTAGATGTATCGCGTGCCCGTGGTGCCGGCGGGCAACGGCTCCTGCCGGTCGGCGCGACCGATTTCCGCGAACACGTGATCGCAACTGCGACCCGCGATGACAAAGCGGCGATTTTGCGCACCGCTGGCGGTGGTCTCGGTGGCCACTTTGGCGGCCGACGCATCGGGTGGCGGCGTTGCGTCGCGTGCCAGCGCCTCGTCACGTTGCCATGCGACATTGGCGCCGGCAAAGCCGATCAGCGTGACATTGTCCCGCGAAGCGTACCGCCAAACCTCGGTCGCATTGTCGCGCGCCGTACCTGCGCGGATCTCCAGTGGTGCGCCGCGTGCCCGCAACACCCACCGCTTGGGCATGCCGGGAATCACGCGCGCCTCCTTGGCGGCCGCTTCCCAGACGCCGGCCTCGTCTTGCGACTCGGCCTTGGGCAACTCGATACGCCGCCCGGCCTGTCCACCCTGGCACGCCGAATTCTGGTAGGTGATATTGCCGTCCGCATCAACGCACTTGATCACTGCTTGCGCATGCGCCATGCCGGCGACCGCCAGCAACCACGC
>JBDTTY010000282.1:0-4482 GCA_040007975.1 Betaproteobacteria bacterium
ATACGGTGATTGCACTGAAGGACATTCGAACCGAGGTCGAGTTGGGCTTCGACGCGCGGGTGGCGTTTGCCGAGGCGCAGCGCTGTCTCAATTGCGACGTGCAGACGGTTTTCACCGACAAGGCCTGCATCGAGTGCGACGCTTGTGTGGATATTTGTCCAATGGATTGCATTACGTTCACGGCCAACGCGGACGAAAGTGAACTGCGTACGCAGTTGAGTGCACCCGCCACCAATGCGACGCAGGATCTGTATGTGTCAGGTCTGCTCAAGACGGCGCGCGTAATGGTCAAGGACGAGGACGTCTGCCTGCACTGCGGACTGTGTGCCGAGCGCTGCCCGACAGGCGCCTGGGACATGCAGAAATTTCTGTACGAGTCGGCGCAGTCCGACGATCGTTGCCGAACCAAGCATGCGGGCGTCACCCTCGATTTCTCGCCGCGTCAACTTGCCGCGGCGGCGGATTAGCGAGCGCACGATGAGCCCAACGATCCGTACCAACGATTTTGTGGTCAAGTTTGCCAACGTCAACGGCTCGGGATCCGCGTCGGCCAACGGACTCTTCGCCAAGGCCATCCTGCGCATGGGTGTCCCCGTGGCGGCGCGCAATATTTTTCCGTCCAACATTCAGGGACTGCCCACCTGGTATGAGGTGCGCGTGGTCGAGGACGGTTGGCGCGGTCGGCGCGGTGGCGTCGACCTGATGGTCGCGATGAATCCGCAGACATGGGAGAAGGATGTCGCGGAAGTGGATGCCGGTGGCTGGCTCTTCTACGATTCGTCGAAGTCGCTGCCGCCGTCCAAGTTCCGCGACGATGTCACCGCACTTGGCATGCCGCTGACGACGATCTGCAACGCCGCGTATACCGACCCGCGGCAACGCCAGCTGTTCAAGAATGTCATTTACCTCGGTGCGCTGGCGGCGTTGCTCAGCATCGATTCGGATGTGGTCGAGAATCTCTTCGGCGAACAGTACAAGGGCAAGGAGTCGCTGCTCGAGTCGAATCGCAACGCGTTTCGCATGGGACGCGACTATGCACTGGAGCATTTCAAGTGCCCATTGCCCATTCGCGTCAAACGCAGCGACCGCGTGGGCAATCGCATCTTCATCGACGGCAACAGCGCGGCGGCATTGGGCTGCGTGTACGGGGGCGCGACCGTCGCCGCGTGGTATCCGATCACGCCATCGTCGTCGCTCGCTGAAGCGTTTATGAAGTATTGCGCCAAGTTCCGTACCGACAAGACGACCGGTGAGAAGCGCTATGCGATCCTGCAGGCGGAAGACGAACTGTCGTCGATCGGCATGGTGATCGGCGCCGCGTGGAACGGTGCGCGCGCATTCACCGCGACATCCGGACCCGGCGTGTCGTTGATGCAGGAGTTTCTGGGGCTGGCTTACTTTGCCGAAATCCCCGTCGTGCTGTTTGACGTGCAACGTGGCAGCCCGTCCACCGGGATGCCCACGCGCACGCAGCAGGCCGACCTCGTTTCCTGTGCCTATGCATCGCACGGCGACACCAAGCACGTGCTGCTATTGCCGGAAGACCCGAGCGAGTCGTTCGAGTTCGGCGCCACCGCGTTTGACCTGGCCGACCGCCTGCAGACGCCGATCTTCGTGATGCTCGATCTTGATATCGGCATGCAGGACTGGCTGTGTGAACCTTTTGCGTGGGATGACGCGCGACGCATGGATCGGGGCAAGGTAATGAGCGCCGCCGACCTCGAAGCAGGGCGCGATTTCGGCCGCTACCTCGATGTGGACGGCGACGGCATTCCATACCGCACCTATCCCGGTACGCACGCCACGAAGGGCAGCTACTTTACGCGTGGCACGACCAAGGATCGCTATGCCCGGTACACGGAAGAGGGCGTGGCGTATGTCGACAACATGCAGCGGCTGCAGCGCAAGTTTGAAACCGCGAAGGCGTTGGTGCCGGCGCCCGTCATCGAACGTGCACACAAGCCAACGCGCAGTGGCGTGCTGTGGTTCGGTTCCACCGGCGCGGCCATGGCGGAAGCGTTGGCCGCGCTCGAACTCGATGGTATCCATCTCGACCGGCTGCGCGTCCGTGCGTTTCCGTTTGCCGATGCCGTCCACGATTTCATTGCTGCGCACGACCGCGTGTTTGTCGTCGAGCAAAATCGCGATGCGCAGATGAAATCGCTGCTGGTCAACGAATGTGGCATCGACCCGTCGTGCCTCATTTCCATTCTGCACTACGATGGCACGCCGATCACCGCACGCTTCATCACGCGCGAGATCGCCGAAAACGCACGCCTCTTCAACGTCACGCCGCTACGCAAGGTGGCCCCATGACCTATCTCGCCAAGCCCAAGATTCATCATCCGTCGTTGCCGCGCAATGCGTTGGGCTATACGCATCGCGACTACGAAGGCGCCATCTCCACGCTATGCGCCGGTTGTGGTCACGATTCGATTTCTTCAGCGATCATTCAGGCCTTCTTCGAACTCGATGTTCCGCCGCACCGTGTCGCCAAGTTGTCGGGCATCGGCTGTTCGTCCAAGACCCCGACCTATTTTCTCGGCAACTCGCATGGCTTCAACAGTGTGCATGGCCGCATGCCATCCGTGTTGACGGGGGCCGCGCTGGCCAACCGCGATCTGATCTATCTCGGCGTGTCAGGCGATGGTGACTCCGCGTCGATCGGCCTCGGGCAGTTTGCACATGTGCTGCGGCGCGGCGTCAACATGGTATATGTGGTGGAGAACAACGGTGTCTACGGTTTGACCAAGGGCCAGTTTTCCGCCACTGCCGACAAGGGCAGCAAAAGCAAGCGCGGCGTGATCAACAGCGACGAGGCGATCGATCTGGCCATGCTGGCACTGTCGCTCGGGGCGACGTTCATCGCGCGTGGCTTCTCCGGTGACAAGACGCAGCTGGTGCCACTGCTCAAGGCGGCCATCGAGCATCGTGGCGCCGCGTTCATCGACGTGATCAGTCCGTGCGTGGCGTTCAACAATCACGCCGGGTCCACCAAGAGTTACGACTACGTGCGCGAACACAATGACGCGGTCAATCGCCTCGATTTCATTCCGACCCGCGAGCCGATGACGGCTGACTATGCGCCCGGTACCGTGCAGGTGATACCCATGCACGATGGCCGATTCATACAGCTGCGCAAGCTTAACAACGACTACGATCCCACCGACCGCGTGGCTGCCGTCGGCTTTCTGGAGTCGCGTCGTGCGGCCGGTGAAGTGGTCACCGGATTGCTCTATATCCACGAAGAAAGCACTGATCTGCACGATGCACTCAACACGGTGCCGATGCCACTCAATGCACTGACGGATGCCGATCTGATACCGGGCAATAGCGCATTGGCCGGAGTGAACGCGTCGCTGCGTTGACGCGGCCAACGTCGGGGCCGCGTAGAATCGGTCCATGAACGTCGCCTGGAAAATTCTAGCTGGCGCTGTTGCGTTGGTGGTGGTCGTTCTGATCGGCGCCGCCATCACGATCGCCACGGTTGACGTGAATACGTTGATCGGGCCGGTCAAAGCGCGCGTATTGGCGCTTACCGGGCGCGATCTGACGGTCAACGGTGAGGCCAATCTCACGTTCTCGCTCGAGCCCAAGTTGGTGCTGCGTGACGTGACGCTCGCCAACGCGCCGTGGGGAACCGCGCCGTCGCTGCTGTCGGCCAAACGACTCGAACTGCAGATTGCGCTGATGCCGTTGCTGTCGCGCAAGTTCGAAGTGATCGAATTGGCGCTGATTGATCCGGTCATCGCTTTGGAGACCGATAGTGCCGGACACGGCAATTGGGATTTGTCGGTTGCGTCTGCAGCAACCAACACCGCGGCTGGTGCGGGGATGGCCACACCGACGCCCGCCATCGGTAACTTCTCGATTACCGGAGGGACGCTCACATTTCGCGATGCTCGCTCCGGGCATCAGACCCTTATCGCGATCGATACGCTGGCCCTGCGTTCGCGTGACGCGCAGGCGCCCATCGCCGCGCAATTTCGCGGCAAGGTGGATGACGTCACAGTTGCGCTCGAAGGTACGCTCGGTCCGCTTGAATCGTTGATCCAGCAGCGTTGGCCCTATCCGGTCACGCTTAAGGGCAAGATCGAGGGCCGACAGGTCGACGTTGCCACCAAGGTCACCAAGAACAACACCACTTATGTGCTCGACGACCTTGATTTGCATTTTGGTGCCAACACGGTTGCCGGCAAGTTCTCGGTCATCACCGGTGGCGTCCGCCCCAAGCTGGTCTTCGAACTTGCGACGGCCGCCCTTGCCATGGCAGACCTGCCGTTGGGGACGGCGGCGACCCCGGCCGCGTCCGCAGTGGTCGCCGACAGGCGTGGCAGAACCTTCGCGGATACACCAGTCGATTTTTCGCTGTTGCGCGCGGTCGATATGGACGGACGGATCTCGATCGGAAAATTGACGTTGCTCAACGGCGGCGTGCTCGGTGACGTCAAGATGCAGCTCGCCCTGGCTGCCGGGCGCCTC
>JBDTTY010000283.1:0-4472 GCA_040007975.1 Betaproteobacteria bacterium
ACGCTGGTAGCTTATCTGTGCGCGCCTCGGCGCGCTAAAAATGCGGTCCTGCTGGTTGCAAGCGTCGTCTTCTACGCGTGGGGCGAACGCTTCTACATTCTGCTGGTGGCAGCGTCGGTTCTCGCGAATTGGGGTTTCGGCCTGGCGTTGGCGCGCACCGACGTGTCGTCGTATCGCAGACGGTGGCTGGCCTTGGCAGTGACGGTCAATCTTGCGACACTCGCGCTGTTCAAGTATGCCAATTTCGGTGTCGACAATCTCAACGCACTCGCCCCGGTTCTGGCCCTCATCACGGCAACCATGCCCGCAATTTCTTTGCCGTTGGGCATTTCATTCTTTACGTTTCACGCGATCTCATACGTCATCGACGTTTACAAGCGCAACGCGCAAGCCGAGCAGCGGTTGCCGGATTTTGCGCTCTACATTCTGCTGTTCCCGCAACTGATCGCCGGGCCGATCATTCGCTGGCGGGACATTGCAACGCAACTGCGAACGCGCGAGACCGCACTAGCCGATATCGCCTATGGCGTGCGCCGATTCATCCTCGGACTCGGCAAGAAAGTCTTGATCGCCAACACACTCGGTGAAATCGCGGACCGAATATTCGGATTGCCCACCGGCGACCTCACCACAAATGTTGCGTGGCTCGGACTTGTTTGCTACACGCTGCAGATCTATTTCGATTTTTCCGGCTATTCCGACATGGCCATCGGATTGATGCGGATGTTCGGCTTTCGCGTGCTCGAGAATTTCAACTACCCGTATATCGCGCAATCCATCCGCGAGTTCTGGCGCCGCTGGCACATTTCACTGTCGAACTGGTTTCGCGACTATCTGTACATTCCCCTCGGCGGCAATCAGCGCGGTCCGTGGCGCGCATACTTCAATCTGATTGTCGTCTTCCTGCTGTGCGGATTGTGGCACGGCGCCAGCTGGCCGTTTGTCGTTTGGGGCGCATGGCACGGGCTTTTTCTGGTCGTGGAACGCGCAGGTCTCGACCGCGTGCTCCAACGTATAGGACCATTGCGCCATATCTATACGCTGTTTGCCGTCATGGGCGGCTGGGTATTGTTCCGTTGCGACACGCTAACGCAGGCAATTGCCTACTTTCAAGTTCTCGGCGGCTTCCCAACCAGCACCTCATTGCACCAGACGCTGGGACTCCATCTCAATCCGCTCGTGATCACGACGCTGGTTGTTGCCGTCATCGGGGCGACGCCTGTTGCGCGGATTCTGGGAACGCGACGTGACGCGATGGTGGCCCGCGGGTACATCCCCGGCTTAGCGGCCGGTGCAGCCGACATCGTGACCCTTGCCGCCATCTTCATCGCGGCGGTGGCCTGGCTTGCGGCCAGCACCTACAATCCCTTCATTTATTTCCGGTTCTGATGTCACCGTTGATGCCTCCGCCATCCGGTCACGTCGACGCCTCATGTCCTGCGCGCTGACGGTACGACGAATCACGCATTGGCGTGATGCAGTGCTGATCGCACTATTCGCGGTGGGGATCGCGCTACCCGCCTTGACGATGCTGGTGTCGTGGCAGGGGGACACCAGGTCGTCGGAAAACCCCAATGCCGCCCCATGGCCGCGCCTGCGACAGCTATTGACGCCGGGTTTCCCGCGACGCTTTGACACGGCGTTTTCTGATCGCTTCAACGGACGCCTCGCGCTCATCAGTCTGCATCACACGATCAAAGCCGTGCTGTTTCGTACCTCTCCGATCCGCGAGGTGCTGATCGGCGATGACGGTTGGCTCTACTATAACGGCGATGACGGCACGACGATGGAGCGTGATTTCCGCCGGGTGAGCCCGCTGCCCAGGGAGGAACTCGACGCCATTGCCCACGGTATCGGGCAGCGCGTCGAGGTGCTACGCGCCAGAGGCATCGACTACCTGCTGATCATCGCGCCGGACAAATACACGATCTACCCTGAGCATGTGCCGGCCGCGTATCAGTCGCTGCGACAACGATCACCATTGGATGATGTCCTCGATGCGTTGCCCCCTACGATTCGAGCGCACGTTCTCGACCTGCGTCCTGCACTGCTGGCGGCCAAGGTCGACGCGCAACTATACTGGCGGACAGACTCGCACTGGAATTTGTTGGGTGCGCTGGTTGCGAGTCGGGCAATCAGCGCACGATTGCATGGCGCATCGCCTGGCGATCCTCCTCCGCCATTGCCCCGCCTTCAAAGCAGTGGCACATTTGCCGGCGACCTGGCGCGGATGATCGGTGTGACTGCCGGCCTCACCGAGACGTTGTACAAGCCGCTACGCGGACCCGACGAACGCGGCTGCGCGCGCGATGGCGCAGGTGCGAAAATCGAATACAACGCGTCACAAAATCTGCTGTACTGTGCTTCGGCCTCGTTGGGCTCGGCGATGATCTTTCGCGACTCGATGGGCACCGATCTTGTCTTTCCGCTGGCTGATCAGTTCCGCAAGAGTCTTTGGATCAACTCGCGCACATGGGACCTGTCCGTCATCCGTCAATTCGCACCTGACCTCGTAATCGACGAAGTGGTGGAAAGAAATCTCCCGTTGCTTGCCGAGGTCGGCTTTCTTGCGCCGCAGTCCGCCAATGCAGCGACGTACGGGCAGCGCTGGTTGCCGGGACAACCGTACTATGCGGACACCCGGCTAACCGACGCGACGTCGTGCGCGCTGGATGAAGTCAACGGTGCCAACTCGCCGGTTGAATTTGTGGCGGCGCCCAATGCCGCCATCAGCGCCCGTGGATGGGCGGCGAACATGGACGAAGCCCAAGCCCCGGTCGAAACATGGATCATGGTTGGACATGGCGCACGGACGTATTCGATTCCGGTGCACATGGGGATGGCCCGTACTGACATTGTGCAGGCTACCGGCAGGGAATCGCTGCTCGGCGCCGGATTTCGCCTTGATGCCACGACCAAAGGGTTGCCGTCGGGCACCTACCCGATCGAAATCGCGTGGCGCACGACGGATGGCTGGATGAAGTGTGATCCCGCCCGGTTGCTGACCATTCGCGCGAAACCACGCTAGGCTTCGATCCATGTCCGCGTTCAATGATCCACCGTCCGCATTGCAGGCTCGACTTGCCCGCCTGTTGCCGTGGACCCTGGCGAGCGACCGTCGCACGGTCCGCGCCGACCTGATCGCCGGGACGACGCTCGCTGCCTACGCGGTGCCGAGCTCGATTGCGTACGCGCAGTTGGCCGGCATGCCGGTGCAAACCGGGCTGTATTGCTATTTGCTGGCGGGCCTGGCCTACGCGCTCTTTGGTACGTCGCGGCAACTTGCCATCGGGCCTACATCGTCCATTGCGTTGACGCTTGCCACCACCCTCGGCGCGCTGGTGGTCGATGACCCGGCGCGTTACATGGCAATGGCCGCCGCAGCGGCACTTCTGACCGGCACGATCGCCCTCGGCGCATGGGCGATGCGTTGGGGTGGCATCGTGCACTTCGTGTCGGAAACCGTGTTGACCGGGTTCAAGATCGGGGCCGGCATCGTGATCGGTGTCAGCCAGTTGCCTCTGCTGTTCGGCATTCCCAACACCGGTCGCGGATTTGAAGGCACACTGTTTACCGTGGTGCGCAACGTCAGCAGCGCGCATGCGCCCACGCTGATATTGGGACTCGTCGCCTACCTGTTGCTGTTGTTCGGCCAGTGGCGGCGGCCACTATGGCCGATCTCGCTGCTCGTCGTAATCGTCGCAATCGCATTCGCATCGATGCCCGGTTACGAAGCATGGGGCATTGCGAGTGTCGGGGCGATCCCGGCCGGACTGCCCGCGTTGCATCTGCCCACTTTCACCTGGCAGGACCTGGACACGTTGCTGCCGTTGGCGTTTGCGTGTTTTTTGCTGGCATTCAACGAAGGCATTGCCGCGGCGCGACTGCTGGCCACGCGACACGGCTACGCCATCGATCCCAATCGCGAATTGCTGGGACTGGGCGCGGTCAACATCGGCATCGCCTTCGGACACGGCTTTCCGTCCGGCGGTGGCCTGTCGCAATCGCTCGTCAATGATCAAGCCGGGGCGCGTTCGCCACTGGCGGGCGTGATCTGCTCGCTGTGGATGATCGTCGTGCTGCTGTACCTCACCGGCCTTTTCGTGCGCCTGCCCCAGCCGCTGCTCGCGGCGCTGGTGCTGGCCTCGGTGATCGGCATGTTCCGCTTCGACGAGTTGCGCCAACTGTGGCGCATTGACACGTCAGAATTCGCGATCGCCGCTCTGACCATCGCCGCAGTGCTGGTACTCGGTATCCTGCAAGGGGTATTGGTGGCCGCGGTATTTTCGCTGGCGATGTTGATTCGCCGCCTCGCCGCACCGGAGTGCGTCGTGCTCGGACGCTTTCCGGGAACCAATACGTACGCGGCCTTCATGCGTCACCCCGAGGTGGAGGCCATCCCGGATATTCTGATTTTTCGCGCCAACGCTGCACTCCTCTACTTCAATGCGGATGGAGTGCAGGATCGCATC
>JBDTTY010000284.1:0-4430 GCA_040007975.1 Betaproteobacteria bacterium
CTGGCCGCCACCGCGCCCGCCGTGCTGGCGCCCATTCTGGCGACCGACCTCGGCGTCACGCCCAAATGGATTGGCGTGTTCATCGGCCTCGTCTATGCAGGGGCCATGATCAGCAGTCTCGTGTGTGGCGGTTTTATCGCCCGTTTCGGCGCCATTCGCGTGTCGCAGGTATGCGTGGTGCTGTGTGCGGCGGGCACCGCCACCGTGGCGGTGCTGCCAGCGGCCGCCGTGCCGCTATTGGTGCTGGCAGCAATTGTGATTGGGCTGGGGTACGGTCCGATCACCCCGGCTTCGTCGGCCGTGCTTGTGCACACGACGCCAGCGGCACAAATGGCGATGACCTTTTCGATCAAGCAGACCGGTGTGCCCGTCGGCGTGGCACTGGGCGGCGCGATATTGCCCCTGCTGGCGCTGGGCATGGGGTGGCGCGGCGCGTTGCTGGTCGTCGCGGCGGCGGGCGTGTTGGTGGCGTTGGCAGCACAACCGATCCGGCACGCGCTGGATGCACATCGGGATGCGGCACGACCGGTGACGTTGCGCAGCGTGGTCGACCCGCTGATGCTGGTCTTGCGGACGCCAGCGCTGCGCCAACTGTCCCTCATCGGAATGGCGTTTTCCGCGGTTCAGGTCAGCCTCACCAGCTATCTGGTCGTGTTTTTGCACGAGACGCTGGAATGGACGCTGATCGCATCGGGGTTAGCACTCACTTGCGCTACTTTGGGCGCTGCCGTTGGTCGCATTGCCTGGGGCGTCGTGGCCGATCGACTGCTATCCCCCGTCCGGACGCTGACCTTGATCGGTATATCGGCGTCCCTGTGCGGACTGCTGCTGGCAATCGCCGCGCCCACCTGGCCCGTATGGCTGATGCTGCCACTGGCGACCCTCTACGGCGGGATGGCCATTGGCTGGAACGGTGTCCAACTGGCCGAACTCGCCCGGCGTGCGCCGCCGGGGACCGCGGGCGCCGTCACCGGCGCGTCCGGCTTTGTCACCTTTGCTGGCGTCGTGGCCGGCCCGACGCTCTTTGCGGCGTTGGCCGGCATCTTCGCCAGCTACCGGATGGGGTTCTTTTTGGCGGCGGCAATCAGCGGGATCGGGGCGGTCGGGCTGATGTTCGGCAGTCGCGGCGGGCGGGCATCCCAATAATGGAAATCATTTCCGCATGGTGGTAACATCATCAAAATTACTGATGACCATACGTAGTAGACGAGGGTTCAGCCTCGTTGGAGAGCACCTGCGAGGCTGAAGCCTCGCCTACGGAATTGTGGAGATCACCACGAGAGCTAAGCCTCGCCCACAAAGTTTCGCCTCATGAAGCTTGCCTACCGCGCCGCAGCAATACAGGAACGCCCGCACCCCCTAGAATCGACCTGGCCAACGAAACGAATCCTGCATCGGTGCACGCATGGTTCGAGGCACTGATCCGCAGCCCGGAACCCTCAACACAGGAATTCCCCTCGTAAACCCACGCTCGGCGACGCCGGGTTGACGGCCCTGCGGGATGGACGGAGATTTATGATGGACGCAAAAAAACAGGATGCCGACCCCCAGGAAACGCGTGAATGGCTCGACGCATTGTCGGGTGTACTTGCCGCTGAAGGCCCGGACCGCGCGCACTTTCTGATCGAGCAACTGATCGAGGCGGCGCGCCAATCCGGCGCCTATCTTCCGTTTTCGGCGAATACCGCCTACATCAACACGATTCCCACTGATCTGCAGGTGCGTATTCCCGGCGATCAGCAAATCGAACACAAGATTCGTTCGTATGTGCGCTGGAACGCGATGGCGATGGTGCTGCGCGCGAACAAGCACACCAACGTCGGCGGTCATATCGCGAGTTTTGCCTCGGCGGCCACGTTGTACGACATCGGTTTCAATCACTTCTGGCACGCGCCCTCGGAAACACATGGCGGTGATCTGGTGTTTGTGCAGGGTCATTCGTCCCCGGGGGTTTACGCGCGTGCGTTCATGTTGGGCCGACTCACCGACACGCAGCTCGACAATTATCGGCAGGAAGTGGACGGCATCGGCATCGCGTCGTATCCCCATCCGTGGCTGATGCCCGACTTCTGGCAATTCCCCACCGTGTCGATGGGCCTGGGGCCACTGATGGCGATCTATCAGGCGCGTTTCATGAAGTACCTGCAGGATCGCGGCATTGTGCAGACCGAAGGTCGCAAGGTGTGGGCATTCATGGGCGACGGGGAGATGGACGAGCCGGAGTCGATGGGCGCGATCGGCATGGCATCACGCGAAACGCTCGACAACCTGATCTTCGTCGTCAACTGCAACCTGCAGCGGTTGGATGGCCCCGTGCGTGGCAACGGCAAGATCATTCAGGAGCTGGAAAGCGATTTCCGCGGCGCTGGCTGGAACGTGATCAAGCTGGTGTGGGGCATGCGCTGGGACGCGCTGTTTGCACGCGACAAGAAGGGCATCCTGATGCGCCGGATGATGGAATGCGTCGACGGCGAATATCAGACCTTCAAGAGCAAGAACGGCGCGTACGTGCGCGAGTATTTCTTCAATACGCCGGAACTGAAAACGCTGGTGGCCGACTGGTCTGACGATGAGATCTGGAACCTGAATCGCGGCGGCCACGATCCGCACAAGGTTTTTGCCGCGTTCCACGCGGCGGCCATTCACAAGGACCAGCCCACCGTGATTCTCGCCAAGACGATCAAGGGCTACGGGATGGGCGAATCAGGCGAAGCGCAGAACATCACGCACCAGCAGAAGAAGATGTCGATCGATTCGATCAAGAAATTTCGCGATCGCTACAACATTCCGGTGCCGGACGACAAGCTCGAAGACGTCCCCTATGTCAATTTTGCCGACGGTTCGCCCGAACTCCAATACATGCGCGCACGGCGGATGGAACTGGGTGGCTACCTGCCAGCGCGCCGAAAAAAGGCGGCGCCGCTGATCGTGCCGGAGCGCGCCGCGTTCGAACGCTTTCACAAGAGCACCGACGACCGTGAAATTTCGACCACGATGGCGTTTGTGCAGATCCTGCAACTGCTGATCCGCGACAAGAACATCGGCAAGTACATCGTGCCCATCGTGCCGGACGAGTCGCGCACGTTCGGCATGGAAGGCATGTTCCGGCAGTTGGGCATTTGGAACCAGAAGGGCCAGCTCTACACGCCGCAGGACCACGATCAACTGATGTTCTACAAGGAAGACAAACACGGTCAGGTCCTGCAGGAAGGCATCAACGAGGCCGGCGGCATGTGCGACTGGATTGCAGCCGCCACGTCGTACTCGACGCACAACGTGCAGATGATTCCGTTCTACATCTTTTATTCGATGTTCGGCTTCCAACGCATCGGCGACCTTGCCTGGGCAGCGGGCGACATGCGTTCGCGCGGCTTCCTGCTGGGGGGTACAGCGGGACGCACGACGCTGAACGGCGAAGGCCTGCAGCACGAGGACGGCCACTCGCATCTGATTTCGGCCACAGTACCCAATTGCATCTCGTGGGACCCGACGTTTTCGTTCGAGGTCGCGGTGATTATTCAGGATGGCCTGCGGAGGATGAATTTCGAACAGGAGGACGTGTATTTCTACATCACGCTGATGAATGAAAATTACACGCACCCGGCGATGCCGGAAGGTGCGGCGGATAACATCCTCAAGGGGATGTACAAACTGCGCGATGGTGAAAAATCCAAGGGCAAGTCCCCGCGCGTTCAGCTGATGGGTTCGGGCGTGATCCTGCGCGAAGCGATTGCTGCAGCCGAATTGCTGAAGAACGATTGGGGGGTCGATTCGGACATCTGGGCTTGCCCGTCCTTTACCGAGCTGGCCCGCGAAGGCAATGCCGTCACGCGGTGGAACACGCTGCATCCGGCCGACAAGCCGAAAATGTCGCACGTGGAAAAGTGCCTGAAGGACACGCAAGGTCCGGTGATCGTGACCACCGACTACATGCGGCTGTTTGCCGAGCAGATTCGGTCGCTGGTTCCGCGTCGCTACGTCGTGCTGGGTACGGACGGCTTCGGTCGCTCGGATACACGTGAAAAGCTGCGTGGCTTTTTCGAGGTCAACAGCCACTATGTCACCGTGGCGGCATTGAAGGCGCTTGCCGACGAAGGCACGATTCCGGTGGCCAAAGTGAGCGAAGCGATCAAGAAGTACGGACTCGATCCGGATAAGCCGGCACCGTGGACGGTGTGATCCCGCTGCCCATGCGGCACTCGACCGAAAGAACACCATGAGCACGATCGAAGTCAAAGTCCCCGATATCGGCGACTTCAAGGACATCCCCGTCATCGAGGTTTTTGTCAAAGTCGGCGATACCGTCAAGGCCGAGGATTCGCTGGTGTCCCTGGAATCGGACAAGGCGACGATGGATGTGCCGTCGCCCGCCGCCGGCGTCGTGCGCGAGATGAAGTTCAAGCTCGGCGACAAGGCCAGTGAAGGCACGT
>JBDTTY010000285.1:0-4422 GCA_040007975.1 Betaproteobacteria bacterium
CCCCGTCCGGTCACGAACGTAACCGGACGACCATCCACGTCGAGCGTTACATTGAGGAATTCGGCCGGTCGCGCCTGACCATCCGCCCGGATCTTGATCGTGCCCGTGAAGGCCTGCAATCGCTTCGCCTCGAAATTGACCACAACACCGGCGCGATAGGCCGGCGAGATTGCGCGGGTCGATTCCGGGAACGTGTAGTCGAGTGGCACGTTGGCCCCATCGATCGAGATCTGATTGTCAATGAAAGACGATAGCGACGGCACGAACAGGCGACCGTTGGATCCGGTCTTGCCGATTTCCTGCGCGTTGACGAACACTCGGACGCCTTCCAGGTCATCGACCTTGACAACACCAAAACTGTCGGTCACCGGGCGACCCGCTGCCACCAGCCCGCCTACCCACGCGATGCCGCCCGCCAACGACAGGGAATAGCTGCGCGGCGAACCGGGGCCATCGCCTTGCTGTGCAAAGCCGCGTACCTCGCCCCAGCGACCGTTGTATTGAAATGATGGCGTGAATTGGGTGCTTGATCCGTCGGGCGTGTCCTGGCGTGACGCGCCGATTACGTAGCCCAGACCTTCGCCAACGGGCTGTGCCTTTTGAAACTGAATCGTTTCGCTGGTCGTGTCGCGCAGGCGCTGGTAGTACCCCGTCAGCGAATAGTTGACATCGAAGTTGTACGAGAATCCGGCAAAGACATTGGTGCGAGTGTCGGCAGCGCGCTCGTTAACTACCGTGACGAACATGCTCGCGCGCCCGTCGAACAGCGGGCGCCCATAGCTCACGCTGGCGCTTCGATGATCCTGTCCGACATACGCCTTATACGTGGCCAGTCCCACCGAGAATGAGCCCCAGATGGGCGCGGTGTAACCGATGCTGCCGGCGGCTTCGTAATTGCGTTGATCCCGTCCGAAATCCAACAAGGTGGTGTAGTTCCGCGTGTCCTTGCGTGCAAACAGGCCCGCATTGAAATGCTGTCCTAGGTAGCTGTAGCTAGCCAGCGCTGCGCCGCCCGTTGTGCCGCTGTTGTCGCTGAACGAGGCAGCAAGGTTGAGGAGGCCAGCAGCACCCAGCACGATGGTCGCCGTCGGGCCGGCATTGACGCGCCCGCTCTTCGCCTCCGCGCGAGCGCCGATCGTCAACGAATCAGTGAGCCCGTACCGGTGGAAGGCCGCCGCCGCCAATGGGCCGTAGTCGTTGCTTTCGACGCCGAAATTCTCGCGCAGCGCGCCCACGTTGTAGCTGTATTCGTGCAGACCTTTCTTCAGCGATCGGTCACTCGAATAGAACGATGTGTTGATTCGCTGCTCACGCCCGAAGGCGTCGCGCACCACAAGGTCCACGTTGCGGTAACCGGTGGCCTGTGTGATGTTGCGCAAATCGAAATCCCCTGCGGGCAGCCGCAGGGTCCGGACGCGTTGGCCGTCGATGTACAGATCCACTTCCGATGGCGTGCGCAATTGTCCGGTCACGTTCTGCTGCGGATAGCGAATGAAATACGGGTCAATTTCATAGAGTTTCGAGTAACTCAGGCCACCCATGCTGAACGAGGTGCCGAGATAACCCGAGGTGAAACCGATGTCGCCTACCGTGGTGCGCACCAAGGTGTCGCGGTTGTCATGAATCAGGCTGGTGGTAAGTCGAACGCATCCGCGGTCATTCGAGGCGGCGCTGCAGGTCGAGTCATTGAGGAACAGGAAATTGCCAATACGCGCGCCGACCTGCGTGGTCGCGAATACGCCGTCGGGTACCCCGGTATTGCCGCCTGCATAGCCAATGCCGTAGTTGAAGAACGCACTGGCATTGTCCGGATAGGTCACGCGCTCACCGCGCCCGGACCATAGGTCGACAGTTGTTGCCGGCAGCAGTTTCGGGTCTGCCACGAGGTCGAGCGACAGCCGCGCCTCGTTGAACGACACCTGCACGCCGGCGATCGAATGCGCCCAGACATAGTCGATCCCGCCTGAATTCAACGTACGGCCCCCGGTTTGCGCAAGGCCAATAGTTTTCAGATCCTCGATGCGGATTAGAAAATTGCCGTCGACGACATTGACGAAGTATTGGCCCTTCTTGTCCTGATTGAGCGTGATCTGCACAACCATTGCTTCCGGACCGGTGCTACCGACTGCGGCCAGCATCGATGCCGGTTGTGCGGCGGCCGAAGGCACGAGGGTACTGGCACAGAGAGCAACGCAGCCAATGGCGAGTGCGCGCTCGATGCGACGGCACGCGCGTGCAGCGCGCCCGGCGCAGAGGCAGCGCATTACTCGCAGCTCGCGCGATTCACGTTGAGCGTGTGGCTCAGCACTAGCTGCTCGGCGCGGGCCGTCAGTTCAAGCGTGGACAATCGTGCGCAGGTGTTCTTGGGCAGCGTAAAGGCAATGGCACGCGACATGCCTGCGAGCACGTAGCGGTTGTCGACGCGCTCGGTGAACACTTCCACACCTTTGGCATCGCGGCCGGTCACCACCAGCCCGTCTTCCATGCGGAGGTGCTCATTGCCGGTGTTGCGCACGACGAGCTTCAGTACTCCCTTTTGCAGCGTAGCATCGTCGATATCGCCGGCCGCCACGCGCTGCGGCGGCTTGACGAAGACAGGCAGCGCAAAGCGCAGGTTGACTGCGATGTTGGCGCCGGGTTGCAGGGCTTCTTTCGGCTGAATTTGCAGCGGTTCAATGAACAACCGATAGGTTCGCTCGGTCGCAACGGGAATCGCCTGAACCCCCACGCGTACCACCCGACTCTCGCCCGGCTGCAGGGACAGGATCTTGGGAAAGAACACAATTTCGTTGGATGGCGTGTACCTCTCCCGGCCATCCGCTTCCTGCGCCCAGCCCATCACCGAAATCTGGAAATCCATCCGCTCAGTGCCACTGTTGGTCAGCGTCACCGCGCTGCTGCGCGCTTCGCGATCGAGCTCGATGCGTAGCGGGCTGACGGAGTATTCCCCGGCAGCGGCATGCGGCGGAGCAAAGAGCCCTGCCACGATGAGCGCAGGCAACAACAATCGCAGCAGGCGAAAGTGTGCACTCATGGCAGGACCAGCACATTCAATATATCGGCGTAGCTACCGACGTAGGCATCCTGATAGTCCGCGGCCACCAATTGTCCATTGAGAACGATCTTGGTGCCGGGCAGATCGGCAGTGGTGATTGTGTAATTCATGAATTGCGTCAGTTGCGTGACATGGCGCAGCCGATAGGCGCCGGGGCCAGTGTCGTTGGCGCCGGTGATTGTGAACGACGCGTTGGCACCACCGGTGCATTTGTAGTTGATCGTGAGACTGAAGACCTTGGTCACCGACAGCGTCGGGTCAATGGTGCCGAAACTCGCGGTATTGGGTTGGCCTGCGTTGTAGGTACACGTCTGGCCAGAGGCGACGCCGGTCGCACCCAACAGCAAGCCCCAACCGATGACGAGCATGCGCAGCACGCGCATAAGCACATTGGTGTGGGTCATAGGCGTTCGGTCCATCATGGTACAGGGCTGACGGAACAAACCCCGCAGGCAGGGAGTGCCCGCCGGCGGGGTTTTGTCGAGCATCGCGCTGCTGGAGTCAGGGCGCGACGGTCAGCGTGACGGTATCAGCATAACTGCCGGCCGCTGCATTTTGGTAGTCGGCGATACCGGTCGTGCCGGTGACGGCGAACGAGATGTTGGTGGTCATGCCCGAGCCCGTGCCGTTGGCTGCTTTGGTCATCGTGTAGCGAACGCAGTTGGTGGCGGTGCTGCAGTCGGTCGCCGTGGACAGTCTCATCCGATTGTTGGCGCCGCCAGCGGCCGACGACCAGAGACCGTCGTTCGAGGCGATGGTATAGGCCGTGCCATTGGTGCAGCGAAACGTGCCGCCGCTCCAGACCGCACTGACGGTACCGCCTGATCCTGGATCCAAAGCGCCGAAGGCCAACGTCGAATTGCTGGTATTGACGATGCAGGTGCCGGTGACGCTGGCGCTGACTGCGATCGTGTGGGTGCCGCCTGCCAAGGCGATGCCGGTCGTGGACATAAGGGTGGCGACGATTGCCGCATGCAGAAATTGATTACGTTTGATCATGACTGCTCCAATGCAAAGGGCCGGAATGGCCGTGCCCGCATGCGGTGTGCCGAAGGCACGACGCTGGGCGTTTCGGGAAATAGTACTCAAGCGGATGTTATAAGGCAGTTACCATGCCAAGGCGGCGTGGACAGGCGGAGTTGGCGCCAAATAGTTCGAAATTTCGTCGGGAATGCTCAAATGTGGACGTTGATGCCATGAGGTGCCCGACCCCGCTTGCCCAGAATAGTCGCAAATCGACGCTGAAGGGCTCACAACAGAAGTTACTCAGGTGCGCGCCCGCGCCGCGCGCTTGACGTCCGGAATATGCTTCAACGCGCGGATGACCTGTGCCAAATGCTGGCGATTGCGGACCTGCACGGCAAAGA
>JBDTTY010000286.1:0-4418 GCA_040007975.1 Betaproteobacteria bacterium
GGGTCATGGAAATCGCGGTCGGCGCATTTTTGTTCCTGCTGGGCGCCATTCTCATATTCGACGCCAATCGACTCGGTTTCGGGTGGGGCGACGATGGCCCGCGCTCGGGCTATTTCCCCTTCTACATCGGATTGATCCTGTGCGCGAGTAGCGCGATCTCGGTCATTCGCGGCGTACGCGCCGCGAGTGCCAGTGAATCGTTTGTCGAAACGGGTCAGGCCAAGTTGATTCTTGCGGTTTTCATTCCGACCGTGATTTACACAATTGCGATCGATTTCCTTGGCATTTATGTCGCCTCGGCCATCTTTATCGCAGTGTTCATGGTGTGGCAGGGCAAGTTCACATGGTTCAAGAGCGTTGGCATCAGCGTGATGGTAGTGGTATCGCTGTGGCTCATGTTTGAGGTCTGGTTCAAGGTGCCACTGCCCAAGGGGCCGCTCGAGGCGCTTTTCGGTTACTGAGCGGCGGCGGTCACGATGCGTTGCTCGCAGGTCGACGAACGATCGATCGCGCATAGCACGCGGTTGGCTTCACGGGAGAACGACGTTGGATGAACTGAACTCGCTGTTCCAGGGATTCGCGGTTGCCCTGTCGTTCTACAACCTGATGCTGATGATGATCGGCGTGCTGCTTGGCGTGCTGATCGGCGTGTTGCCCGGCCTGGGCGGCGCCAACGGGGTGGCGATTCTGTTGCCGCTCACGTTCTCGATGAATCCGACCTCCGCGATCATCATGCTGTCCTGTATCTACTGGGGGGCGCTGTTCGGGGGCGCGATCACGTCGATTCTGTTCAACATTCCGGGGGAGCCCTGGTCGGTCGCCACCACCTTCGACGGGTATCCATTGGCGCAGCAGGGGCGTGCCGGCGAGGCGTTGACCGCGTCGTTCACGTCGTCGTTCTTCGGCGCCTTTATCGCCGTGGTGTTGATCACGTTCCTGTCTCCGCTGGTCGCCAAGTTCGCGTTGAAATTCGGGCCACCCGAATTTTTTGCGGTGTATCTGCTGACGTTCTGCAGTTTTGTCGGCATGAGCAAGGGTTCGCCGTTCAAGACACTGGCCGCGATGATGCTGGGCTTCGGGCTGGCCACTGTCGGTCTTGACACCGTCACCGGTCAACTGCGTCTCACGTTCGGCTTCACGCCGTTATTGAAAGGCTTCGACTTCCTGATCGCCGTGATCGGACTCTTCGGCATCGGCGAAATTCTGCTGACGATGGAAGAGGGTCTTGCCTTCAAGGGTGCTCATGGCAAGATCGATCGCAAAGTGGTGTGGGAAACGTGGAAGAAATTGCCCAAGTATTGGGTGACGATGGTGCGCAGTTCGGCCATCGGCTGCTGGATGGGCATTACGCCGGGTGGTGCCACGCCGGCATCTTTCATGAGCTATGGGGTGGCCAAGCGGATGTCGAAGAATGGTGACAAATTCGGCACCGGCCAGTTGGAAGGCGTGATTGCGCCGGAAACCGCAGCACATGCTGCTGGCACCAGTGCGTTGCTGCCGATGCTTACGCTCGGCATCCCCGGTTCGCCTACGGCCGCGGTACTGCTGGGTGGCCTGCTGATCTGGGGACTCCAACCGGGCCCGCTGCTCTTCGTCGAGCAAAAGGATTTTGTGTGGGGTCTCATTGCCAGCATGTATCTCGGCAATCTAGCCGGCTTGATCGTCGTGCTGACGACCGTGCCGCTGTTCGCCGCGATTCTGCGCATTCCGTTTTCGATCATTGCGCCCGTGATCATCGTGATCTGCGCCGTTGGCGCCTACACGGTGCACAACTCGATGTTTGACGTGTACCTGATGCTCGTGTTCGGAGTGTTGGGATACCTGTTCAAGAAACTCGATTACCCGCTCGCGCCGCTGGTGTTGGCGCTGGTGCTGGGGGACCGGGCCGAGGATTCGTTCCGACAGGCGATCCTGGGGTCCCAAGGCGATCTCGGCATCTTCTTCTCGAACGGGCTGGTCGGCACCATCACGGCGCTGGCATTGCTGATGCTCGTGTGGCCGTTGATCGGGCACGTGATGGCGATGCTGCGGCCCGCCAAGACCGCATCATAGCGATGCGTGTGCATTGCACAGGGAGGCAACCATGACCGTGATCGCAATGACCCAGGAGATGGCCACGCTCGGCACTGACGTGGCGCAGGGCGTCGCGCAATTGTTGGAACTGAAGGTCGTCCAGCACGAAGTGGGCGACACGGTGGCCGAACGCATGCAGGTCAAGCGCAGCCTCATTCGCCGGGTGCGCGAAGGTCAGGCCGGATGGCTCGAAAAGCGCGGCGTGGATGCCGATTCGTTTGCCGTTTATGCCGCCGACGAGATCCTGATGCTCGCGCAGGAGGGCAATGTGGTGATCCGCGGCTGGGGTGCCACCAGCATCCTGAAGGGCGTGTCGCACATTCCGTGCATTCGCGTCTGTGCGCCGATGGCCAACCGCGTGCAGTGGCTGATGGAGCGACTCGACTCCGACGACGCTGACATGGCGCGCGAGGAAATCGAACGCTCCGAAGCCTCCCATGTGGCGCGTACGCAGCAGAATTTTGGCGTCATGCTGGGCGATCCGTTGCTCTACGACCTCACACTCAATACCGGTCGCTTGTCCGTCGCCAGTTGTATCGAACAGGTGATCGCACTGTCGAAGCGCCCGGAATTCCAACCGACCGCCGAGAGCGCGGCACAGTTGCGCAATCTTGCATTGCAGGCGCAAATCCGGTCGGCATTGAAGGCCGATGTCGCGACGACCGACGTGAGCATTGCGGCGGAAGCTGACGGCGGCAACGTCACGTTGCGCGGCATGGTTGTCAACGGTGTTGAGCGCGATGCCGCCGCCGCCGTCGTGGCTGCGGTCAGTGGCGTCAAGACAATCGACAATCAGCTTCGGATGATGGAATTCGGCACTCGACGGTTCGCCGGCAGCAAGCACTAGAACCGGGCATGCGTCGGCTCGATCCGGTCGCCAGACGCGCGCCAAAACGTTCTGATATATTGTATATTACGCTTATAAACCGTTCGATGACGACGCCGGATGACCGGTACAGGCGCCCACAACGCCCGGCCACCTGCTGACGTGCAAACGCTGCGCGCAGTAGTGGCCACTTACTTCCAGGAGCAAATCATGTCCACCGCTATCACTGCCAAGCCGGCCGACGAGACGCTGAAAGCCGCCGTCGGTGACGTTCAACGTGTCGCGCCCGAGACGGACGGCTTCCAGCTTGTGATTGATGCGTTGAAACTCAACGACATCGACACGATTTTTGGTCTGCCCGGCATTCCGATCACCGACCTCACGCGCAAGCTGCAGGCTGCCGGCATCCGCGTGATCTCGTTTCGCCACGAACAAAATGCCGGCTATGCGGCGTCCATCGCCGGCTTCATGACGCAAAAGCCGGGCATCTGCCTCACGGTGTCCGCGCCCGGCTTTCTCAACGGGCTGACGGCGCTGGCCAACGCCACCACCAATTGCTTTCCAATGATCCTGATCAGCGGCTCATCCGAGCGCGAGATCGTCGATCTGCAGCAAGGCGACTACGAGGAAATGGATCAGCTCGCCATTGCCCGGCCGCATTGCAAGGCCGCGTTTCGCGTGCTGCATGCCGAAGACATCGGCGTGGGTGTCGCGCGGGCTATTCGCGCGGCACTCTCCGGTCGTCCGGGTGGCGTCTATCTCGATCTGCCAGCCAAGCTGTTTCCGCAGACGATGGACGCCGAAGTCGGGAAAAATTCGCTGATCAAGGTCGTGGATCCTGCGCCGAGGCAGATTCCGGCGCCGGACGCGGTCAAGCGCGCGCTCGATCTGTTAAAGAGCGCCAAGCGTCCGCTGATCATACTGGGCAAGGGCGCGGCATACGCGCAGGCTGATGCGGATATCCGAGCGCTGGTCGAAAAAACCGGGATCCCGTATCTGCCGATGTCGATGGCCAAAGGCCTCCTGCCCGACACGCATGAACAATCTGCAAGCGCCGCGCGCTCATACGTGCTGCCGGAAGCAGATGTCGTGATGCTGATCGGTGCGCGCCTCAACTGGCTCCTGTCGCAAGGCAAGGGCAAGACGTGGGGGGGTGCCAATGCGAAGGCGTGGGGCGGACAGAAGTTTGTCCAGATCGACATCTCGCCGCAGGAAGCCGACAGCAACGTGCGCATCGACGCGCCCGTCGTCGGCGACATCGGTTCGTGCGTGTCGGCAATGCTGGGACAGATTGGCGCCCACTGGACGAAGCCGCCCGCAGAATGGCTCGATGCCATTTCCGAGCGCAGAACCAAGAATATCGCGAAGATGGGCGAGACGCTGGCCAAAGATCCGACGCCGATGAATTACCACAGCGCACTCAATGTCGTGCGCGACATGATCAAGGCCAACCCGGAGGCCATTCTCGTCAACGAAGGCGCCAACGCGCTCGACTTCACGCGCAGCATCGTCGACATGT
>JBDTTY010000287.1:0-4407 GCA_040007975.1 Betaproteobacteria bacterium
CAGCTTGGCCACCAGCTCCTTGACGTCGGCAACCTTGCCGCCGCCTTTGCGCTTGCCCGGCTCGACCACCTTCAGCGTGACAAGACGCGGCGCCACGTCAACGCCGAGCGTAGCGGGGTTGGTCGTGTCCAACGTCTTTTTCTTGGCCTTCATGATGTTGGGCAGCGTCGCATAGCGCGGTTCGTTGAGCCGCAGGTCCGTCGTGATGATCGCCGGCAGTTTCATTTCGATGGTTTCGAGACCGCCGTCGACTTCGCGCTTGACAGTGGCCATGTCGCCAGCGATTTCAACCTTCGAAGCAAATGCCGCCTGCGGCCAGTCGAGTAGTGCAGCCAGCATCTGGCCGGTCTGGTTGGCGTCGTCATCGATCGCCTGCTTGCCCAATATCACAAGCTGCGGCGATTCGGTGGCCACGAGCGCCTGCAGCAACTTGGCGACGGCGAGCGGCTGCAATTCAACGTCGGTCTCCACCAGAATGGCGCGATCGGCACCGAGTGCCAGTGCCGTGCGCAACGTTTCCTGACAGGCCGCACGGCCACAGGACACGACGACCACTTCCGTGGCCACGCCCTTTTCCTTTAGACGCACCGCTTCTTCCACCGCAATCTCGTCGAAGGGGTTCATCGACATCTTGACGTTGGTGGTGTCCACCCCCGAACCGTCAGGCTTCACGCGAACCTTGACGTTGTAGTCGACGACGCGCTTGACCGGGACCAGAATCTTCATTGTTTGCACCGCGTAAGTTTACTCAGGACAGGAATGCGATTATAGCGTCTGGCGTCGCAGCACCCGACGCGGCGGCAGGCCGCACACGAAGGGAACTGCCTGTTGCCGGTCATTGCGGTTGCCGCGCGACCGTATGGCGACGTAGGATGCGTCGGTGGTGCAAAATTCTGGGGCGCATATCTTCGACACAATCACGGCACCACTGATCGGACGTACCTTGACACTACCGGCCCTCCCCTCCGCCGACATTGGCGAAATCCTGACCCACATTCCGCATCGCTATCCGTTCATCATGATCGACCGGATGGAGGCCTGCGAGCCCGGACAATGGGTCCGGGTGACGAAAAACGTGTCCGCGCAGGAATGGTTTTTTGCCGGGATTCCCGCCGAACGTCGTGTGATGCCACAAATGCTCGTCGTGGAGGCCCTCGCCCAGTCCTCAGGTGCGCTATGTCACTACTCCGGTTTGATGGATCGGGTCGCGAAGCCCATCATTTTTTTCGCCGGTATCGATCAATGCCGCTTTGGTCGCGAAGCGCGACCCGGCGATCAACTCGTCCTCGAGTGCAAGCTGATGCGAACCCTGCGGGATGTGGTCAAGGTCTCCGGCCGGGCGTCCGTCGATGGGGAAATGGTCCTTGAGCTGCAGTTGACCGCTGTCATTCGCGACATGGATGCTTCGGCGGCCCTGCAGGTGGCCGAGCGTCATCAGGCGTAGGAACGGTCGACGTAGATGAGGTTTGCAGACTCGATCAACGATCGCGTTGACGTATCGGCGAGGCTTGAGCCTCGCCGATTCATGCTACGAGGCTGAAGCCTCGCCTACCATCGGAATTCGACCGCACGAGGCTGAAGCCTCGGCTACGGGGCCGATTTCGATAGCGTCGGCAGCCAACGCCGTCCGGCTATCCAGTCTCCCACTATCGGCCACAGCGCGTCGCGCGATGCTGATCTGAAAAACCCGAAATGCCCGATGGCCCCAAGCTTGTTGGCATTGGGCTCGACCACGATGTGGTCAAAGTGAACGCTGGCGAACAAGCCCTGGATCCGCGCTTCTCCTGCGGCGGTGGCAAACGCATCGTCCGCAATCCGCACGGATAGCCCCGCGACCCGGAACGCGGCAAACCGTTGCCGCAGCACAGCGTGCCGCTCCACGTCAGGGGTGCCATCGGCGTGACGCAGGTTCCACCAAAAATCCGGGTGCCGGCGTCGTGCCCATTCGAGCGCTACGCCGCGTGGGAGATCGTCGGGGAGCCCAAAGCGGCGCCCTGGAAAATAGCCCACCATTCGCGTCGCGACAGGCATCATCGCGTGCCATGCGAGCCACATCCACGGCCGCTGCCGCGGCGCGTAATCCCCGTAGTACCCGGTGTGTGGCGCGACAAACACCAGGGCCGCCACGTCGGCGGGGTCCTGCATGAAGCCCGTAGCGAAGCAACCGACGCTATGGCCGAGCACGATCAGCGGGGTGTCCGCAACGTACAATCGAAGCGTCGCAAGCGCCGCGGCACAGTCTTTGCTTCCCCAGTCTTCAACGGAGGCATTGAATCCGCGCATCGACGCGGGGCGGGAGCGCCCAATGCCTCGATAGTCATAGGTGAGCACGGGGATTCCAGCGGCCGCCAGCCATGTCGCAAAGCGTCCGTAATAGGTGGCCGGAATGCCGGCGCCGGCGTTGATCAGGACGGCCGCCGACGGTGGCTTGCCGGCGGCGGGTTGATACAGCGTGCCGGCCAGTACAGAACCATCCGTTGCGGTAAAGGTGACAGATGTGGCGGCAGACATACAGTCAATGCAGTGAACGGGGAAGTTCGAACCAGCTCGTAACCGGCACTCTTGAGGCGCCTACAATGTATTCCCAGGAAAACCCATGAAGATCCTCGACTTCGCCCAACTGCGGTCATGGTTCGCTGCCAAGCGCGCCACGGCGCTGGACGGCGTCGACCGTCCGGAGTTCGATCAGTCCAGGCTGCGCGTAGGCATTGGCGGCGCCGCCATGCTGTGGCTCTTCTGGTATTCGTTTCGTGACGGTGCAACCGAAGGTACGGAGGTCGGTGTACTCGCGGTGTCGGTAACGTTCTTCGTGTTTTCGGTCGCGCTCACGATACTCATCGTGGCATCCAAACAAGTATCCGTGGTCCGCCGCTATGTTGCAATGGTCGCCGACAATCTCGTCACCACGATCTGTCTGATGCGGATGGGCGAAGGTGGCGCCGTCGTCATCGGCGTCTACCTCTTCATCACGTTCGGCAACGGCTTTCGCTACGGGCCGCGGTATTTGTACATGTGCCAGGCCATGGCACTGGCGGGATTTTCTGCCGTCATGATCTATTCCGAGTTTTGGTCGCAACACCGGTGGATCGGTTATCCTTTTTTGCTCGCGCTGGTCTTTTTGCCGGTTTATGTCGGCAGGCTGTCCGAACGCCTCAAGGAAGCCAAGCGCCGCGCCGACGAAGCCAGTAACGCCAAGGGGCGCTTCGTTGCGAACGTCAGTCATGAAATGCGTACGCCGCTCAATGGCGTGATCGCCATGGCGGACGTGTTGCGCGAAACCGATCTCAATGAGTCCCAGCGCGAGATCGTCGAAACGATGACGACCTCGGCGCAATTGCTGCTGGCCCAGATCGAAGACGTGCTCGACATGGCCAAGATCGAAGCCGGTCGCGCGCAAATGGAAATACGCCCCTTCGATATGGGTCGCGTATTGTCGTCGATCGTCAAGGTCATCGTGCCGCAGGCCCGCTACAAGGGCATCGACGTCACGACCGACGTGGCACCGGAAGTTGCCGGTTGGTTCGCCGGGGATTCGCATCACCTGCGGCAGGTGTTGCTCAACCTGCTGTCCAACGCGGTCAAGTTTACGGAGCGTGGCGAGATCACGCTGCGCGCCCGGGCGCTCGATGCCTCGGATCCACTCGGTGTGCGCATGCGTATCGAAGTCCAGGATACCGGCATCGGCATTCCCGAATCCAAGCAAGCCGCGATCTTCGAGCCGTTCACGCAAGCCGACGATTCGATCACGCGCATGTATGGCGGCACCGGCCTTGGCACCACGATCGCGCGCCATCTGGTCAAGTTGATGGGCGGCGAAATCGGTGTACACAGCACGCCGGGGACGGGGAGTCTGTTCTGGATCGAACTCACGCTGCCCACCAGTGCACCCCAAGGCCTTGATCTCGCCGCCGAGCTCACGTCCAACGTCAAGCTGATCGCTTCGGCCAATGCCATGTCCGGCAATTCCGGATTTAACGTGCACAAGTTGCGCGGTGCGCGCGTGCTGGTGGCCGAAGACAATGCGACGAATCAGCGCGTTGCGCAGCTGATTCTCGAAAGCGGCGGCCACACGGTTACCATCGTCAACAACGGCGAAGGTGCGCTTGATGCGCTCGAACGCGGCGGATTCGACATCGCACTGTTCGACCTGTCGATGCCCGTGGTGTCCGGACTCGAAGCGCTGAAGCTCTACCGATTCACCAATCCCAATCCGATTCCGGTACTGATCTTGTCGGCCAACGTCACCACTGAAGCCATCGCGGAATGTCAGTCGGCCGGCGCGGCCGAATTCATTGCGAAGCCGCTGCGCGCGTCGCTGCTGCTCGACACGATTGATCGCCATCTGGCTGCTGACGTCGAACGCGCACCGCCCCCGCCACGACGTGGCGAAGATCGCGCCGCACTGGA
>JBDTTY010000288.1:0-4401 GCA_040007975.1 Betaproteobacteria bacterium
CGGCCGCGCAGATCGCGGCGGCCAGCAGCGCGGCCCCGCCCGCCAGACTCACCCGGATCGGGACGGCGGTGAACAGCATGCCGACGGCGAAAAATGCTGCGCTCGGCCGAAACAGGATCCCGGCAAGCGGCAGATGATTGAGCAGAGCGCCCAGCAACACGTACAACGGCAACGCCTGCAACAGATCGTTTTCGAGGAGCCCGACAAGCCGCGCCGGCAGCGCCGTCAGCAGCGAACCTGGCACCACGCCGAACGCGGTCGCCAAGGCGCCGAACAGCATGGCCACGCCGGTCAGCACGAGCCATGACGGCAGGCCGGTCAGCAACAGCACCACGGCCACGAGCGCAAGCATCAGAACGCCAGCGACAGCGATCAACGGTCGTCCTCGGGCAGTGGTCGCGCGGCATCCACCACCGCTTGCGCCAGCACCAGCAATGCCATCAGCACGAGCGCCACGCGAATCATGAAATAGCCGGGATTGAAGGTCTCCGGGAAGCCTTCGAATTGCAGCACGGACTGAACGGTGCTGCGCCATGCGAAGACAAGGACGAAGATCGACCACGGCATCAAAATCACAAGCGACGCGATGCGAATGAGGCCTTGCCGCGTACGCGGTCGATATCGCGATGCCAGCGCATCGGCGGCTACGTGCGCTTGCGCGCGCGTGGCGCAGGTGATCGCAACACTGACCAATAGGGCGAACAACACCTGCGCCGCATCGTTCGCTTCGCGCGAAAATTGCGCCACCACTTCGCGCAATGGCCATTGGAGGAACAGCAGCAGCGCCATGGGCAACGCGAGCCACATCGCGCCATTGACGAACGCATCGATCACGCGATCGAGCACCCGCACCAGGCGGGCCATGTTCAAGCCTTGAACTCGTGCAGCCGCGCAACGTACCGCGCGACAAGATCGATTTCGAGGTTCACGCGCACCCCCGGCTGCAGGCGCTTCAACGTGGTGACGGCAAGTGTGTGCGGGATGAGATTGACGGCAAAGCGCAGGCCGTCGACGCTGTTGACGGTGAGGCTGACGCCGTCCACCGCAATCGAACCTTTGGCGGCGATGAACCGCGCAATGTCACGCGGTGCATCGATGGCGAGCAACGAGCTGCCCCACGCATCGCCAGCAACGGCCTCGAATCTGACCACCATGCCGGTGCCATCGATGTGCCCACTCAGCAGGTGCCCGCCCAGTCGGTCAGCGAGCCGCAACGCCAGCTCGAGATTGACCTCGCCGGCGCGATCGAGTTGGGTCGTGCAGCGCAGCGTTTCGGCGGATACGTCAAATTCCATCTGCGCGTCATGCCGCGCGACGACGGTGAGGCAGCAACCATTGACTGCGACGCTGTCGCCGATCGCAACGTCGCGCACATCGAGTGCGCCGGCATCGACGGTCAGCCGCACCTCGTCGCCACGGGGAACCACCTGCGTGATGCGACCGATGCCCTGGACGATCCCGGTAAACATCAGGATGCCGCCCCCATGACGCGGCGCAGACGCATGCGCATGTCGGCGCCGACCCGTTGCACGTCATGCCATTCGAAATGCTCGGTCGCTGCAAGCGAAGTCAGTGCAGCGGGACGCTCGAAGGCGCCGCGCGCCGGATCACCGATCACCCGCGGTGCAATGTACACGAGCAGTTCGTCGACAAGCCCGGCTTCGAGCAACGCGCCATTGAGCTTGGCGCCAGCTTCGACATGCAGTTCGTTGACTTCGCGAGCGCCCAACGCTTGCATCATCGCGGCGAGATCGACGCGACCGTGCTCATCAGGAAGGGCCAACGATTCGACCTGCACGGGCCACGCCCTGTTGCGCTCGCCAGCCGTCACGATCAATGCTCCATCACCTTCCAGAATGCGGGCCGAGGCGGGTGTTTCACCGTGCCGATCAACGATCACGCGTAGCGGCTGCCGGGGCGTTGTCACTTCACGCACCGTCATGCGTGGATCATCGTGCAGCACCGTGCCGATGCCGGTGAGAATCGCGCAGGCACGCGCGCGCCACGCATGACCATCGGCGCGCGCGTCAGGCCCGGTGATCCATTGACTCTGCGCGTTTTGCAGCGCGGTGCGGCCATCGATGCTGGCCGCAATCTTCATGCGCACCCACGGGCGTCCCCGCGTGACACGCGAGACAAATCCCGGATTGAGATCCAATGCCGCATCGGCGCCGGGCCCAAGCTCCACCACGATGCCCGCCGCGCGCAAGCGTTCGATGCCGCCAGACGCCACCGGATTGGGGTCAGCCATCGCCGCGACCACGCGCACAATCCCGGCACCGAGGATGGCATCGACGCATGGCGGTGTACGCCCATGGTGATTACAGGGCTCGAGCGTGACATAGAGTGTCGCCCCGCGTGAATCATGGCCACGGGCCCGCACATCCGCCAATGCATTGACCTCGGCGTGCGCGTGACCGGGCTGTACGTGAAATCCTTCCCCGATCACCACGCCGTTATTCACGACGACACAGCCCACGCGTGGATTAGGCGGCGCCGTCAGGAGTCCTTGCGCCGCCAACGCCAACGCGCGGTCCATGAATGCGCACGCAGCGGCATCGAAAGGAGCCATGTAGCGTGGCGGCAGCGAAGTCAGCGCCGCGTCCGCTTGCCTGCGGGCGGCGGTGCCTCGACTTCGCGCAACGCGTCGCGAAAGTCGGAAATATCCTGAAAGGATCGGTACACGGATGCGAAGCGGATATAGCCTACCTTGTCGAGCTTGTGCAGTTCCTGCATCACCATTTCGCCGACCTGACGTGAAGGAATTTCGCGCTCGCCCAACGACAGCACCTGCTGCCGAATCCGATCGATCGCGGCGTCGACATATTCGGTGGGCACCGGACGCTTGTGCAGCGCACGCTGAAACCCGACGCGGATCCGATTGACATCGAAATCCGATCGGTTGCCATTGGTCTTGACGACCTGCGGCAACCGCAACTCGACGGTTTCGTACGTTGTGAATCGTTTCTGGCAATCGAGACACCGACGGCGTCGGCGAATCGAATCTCCAGGCTCGGATACTCTCGAATCGACAACCTGCGTTTCGCTGCTGCCACAAAACGGACACTTCATCGCGGCGCCTCGATATCACCATACGCAACAATCGCAATGACGAAATGCAGGCTGCGCATCGCGCGGTTCGTCTTACGCGTAGTAGACCGGAAACCTGCGCGTCAACACGGCCACCGCGCCCCGAATGTGCGCGAGTTTGGTGTCGTCTTCCGGAGCATCAAGGACGTCCGCGATCAGATGCGCCAGTTCTTCGCACTCGATTTCCGTGAAGCCACGCGTGGTGATTGCCGGGCTGCCCAGGCGGATGCCTGACGTCACGAACGGCTTTTCCGGATCGTTGGGGATGGCATTTTTGTTGCAGGTGATGTGGGCGCGGCTCAATGCAGCCTCCGCATCCTTGCCGGTGATTTTCTTGGCGCGCAGGTCGACCAGGAACATGTGACAATCCGTGCCCCCCGAAACGATGCGCAAACCGCGATCCTGCAGCACCTTGGCCATCACGCGCGCGTTTTCGATCACGCGCTCCTGATAAACCTTGAAATCTCGTTGCAGCGCTTCGCCGAACGCGACGGCCTTGGCGGCGATCACGTGCATCAGCGGCCCGCCCTGCAATCCTGGAAAGACGGCGGAGTTGATGGCTTTTTCGTGTTCGGTGCGCATGAGAATGATGCCGCCGCGCGGGCCGCGCAGAGTCTTGTGCGTTGTGCTGGTCGTGTAGTCGGCAACACCGACAGGCGACGGGTACAGACCCGCCGCAACCAGTCCGGCGTAATGGGCCATGTCGACCATGAGTTGCGCGCCGACGGCATCGGCAATGCCGCGAAAACGCTTCCAGTCGATCACGCGCGAGTAGGCCGACGCGCCGGCGATGATCAGGCGCGGCTTGTGCTCGTGCGCCAGTTTTTCCGCCGCGTCGTAATCGATCAGTTCAGTTTCCGGATCGAGACCGTACGGCACCACGTTGAACCACTTGCCGGAAATGTTGACGGGAGAGCCATGGGTCAAATGTCCGCCGTGAGGCAGGCTCATGCCGAGAATGGTATCGCCGGGCTTCAGCGCGGCAAAGAACACCGCCTGATTGGCCTGTGCGCCTGAATGGGGCTGCACGTTGGCGGCCTCAGCGTGGAAAAGTTGCTTGACACGTTCGATGGCCAACACCTCGGCACGATCGACGCATTCGCAACCACCGTAATAACGCTTGCCCGGATAACCTTCCGCGTATTTGTTGGTGAGTTGCGAACCCTGAGCCTCCATCACGGCCGGACTTGCATAGTTTTCCGACGCGATCAGTTCAATGTGATCTTCCTGCCGCTGATTCTCGCAGGTGACCGTGCGAAAGATCTCGGGGTCGGCGCTGGCCAGGGTGCGGGAAAGGCTGAACATGGGTGT
>JBDTTY010000289.1:0-4392 GCA_040007975.1 Betaproteobacteria bacterium
CAACACCCCAACACCCCAACACCCCAACACCCCAACACCCCAACACCCCAACACCAGCACCAGCACCAACCCCACCCCAACTCACCCTCCCAACAAAGTCCGCACCAATGAAAAAGGGCGCCTCGAATCAAGGCGCCCTTTCGGACCAACGACCACGACTTGGGCAACTATTCAGCGATACCGATCGGCGGTGCATCGACTGCAGCCGGTGCAGCGCCGCCCTTGGCCAACGCATCTTCCTCCGCCGCAGCCTTCATCGACAACCGCACGCGACCCTTTTCGTCGGCCTCGATCACCTTCACGCGAACGATCTGACCTTCCTTCACGTAGTCGGAAACCGCATTGACGCGTTCTTTCGCGATTTGCGAAATATGCAGTAGACCGTCCTTGCCGGGGATCAGTTGCACGATCGCGCCGAAGTCGAGCAGACGCAGCACCGGGCCTTCATAGATGCGGCCGACTTCCACTTCCGCCGTGATGTCCTCGATGCGCTTGCGGGCTGCATTGCACGCATCCGAATTGACCGACGCGATCGTGACCGTGCCGTCGTCCTTGATGTCGATCGTGCAACCGGTTTCTTCCGTCAGCGCACGAATCACTGCGCCGCCCTTGCCGATCACGTCCCGGATTTTTTCCGGGTTGATCTTGAACGTCATCATGCGCGGCGCGTGTTGCGAAATTTCCGTGCGTGCATGCGGCAGTGCCTGCTGCATCAGGCCCAGGATGTGCATGCGGCCTTCGCGCGCCTGCGACAACGCCACCGCCATGATTTCCTTCGTGATGCCCTGGATCTTGATGTCCATCTGCAGCGCCGTGACGCCACGGTCCGTGCCGGCCACCTTGAAATCCATGTCACCCAGGTGATCTTCATCGCCCAGGATGTCGGTCAGCACCGCGAAGCGATTGCCTTCCTTGATGAGACCCATTGCGATGCCGGCCACGTGTGCCTTCGTGGGCACACCGGCGTCCATCAGCGCCAGGCTGGCACCACACACCGAGGCCATCGACGAAGAGCCGTTGGACTCCGTGATTTCCGACACCACACGCATCGAGTACGAAAACTCTTCCGCACTGGGCAGTACGGCGATCAATGCGCGCTTGGCGAGGCGACCATGGCCGATTTCGCGGCGCTTGGGCGTGCCCACGCGGCCGGTTTCACCCGTGGCATACGGCGGGAAGTTGTAATGGAACATGAAACGATCGCGAAACTCGCCCATCAGCGCGTCGATGATCTGTTCGTCACGCGCGGTACCGAGCGTGCCCACCACCAGCGCCTGCGTTTCGCCACGCGTGAACAACGCCGAGCCGTGGGTGCGCGGCAGAACGCCCGTGCGGATGTTGATGGGGCGCACGGTGCGCGTGTCGCGACCGTCGATACGCGGCTCGCCGGCTAGAATTTGGTGCCGGACGATCTTCGACTCGAGGTCGAACATGAAATTGCCGACCGAGCGGGCATAGTCGGGCGAGGCATCGGCGGGGACGCATTCCGCCATCGCCTTTTTTGAGATTTCCTTCAGGCGCTGCTGACGCGGCTGCTTCTCGCGCATCTGGTACGCGGCGCGCAGATCCGACTCGATGGATGACGTGACTGCAGCCATCATGACTTCGTCCTTGGCCGGCGCCTGCCAGTCCCACAGCGGCTTGCCGCCTTCTTCAACGAGCGCGTGGATCAGTTCGATCACCACTTGCTGCTGCTGGTGGCCGAACACAACCGAGCCCAGCATCACTTCTTCCGGCAGCTCATGCGCTTCCGATTCGACCATCAGCACCGCGGCTTCCGTCCCCGAGACCACGAGGTTGAGTTGCGACGTGACGAGTTCCGTCTTGGACGGATTGAGAATGTACTGGCCATCGATGTAGCCGACGCGCGCGGCACCGATCGGACCCGCAAACGGAATGCCCGACAGCGCGACGGCAGCGGACGCACCAATGATCGCCGGAATGTCGGGATCGATTTCCGGATCCACCGACATCACGGTGGCGATGATCTGCACCTCGTTGTAGAAGCCGTCGGGAAACAGCGGACGCAATGGGCGGTCGATCAGGCGACACGTCAGGATTTCCTTTTCCGACGGGCGTCCTTCGCGCTTGAAAAAGCCGCCGGGAATCTTACCGGCAGCGTAAGTCTTTTCCTGGTAGTCGACAGTCAGCGGAAAAAAGTCCTGACCGGGCTTGGCGGACTTGGACGCAACACAGGTGACGAGCACCGTGGAATCGCCAAGGCTCACCATGACGGCACCACCGGCTTGACGCGCGATTTCGCCCGTTTCCAGCGTCAGCGTATGACGGCCATAGGGAATCGATTTTTTGATGTGGTTGAACATGTTGATGGATCCCTTTAACGACAATGGCCGCGGCTCACACGAGCCCGGCCATTGCGGGTTTCATACGGAGGTCGGCAGCGGCGGCATTCGATCCGAAGCCGGCCAGGATTATTTGCGCAGACCCAGCTTGTCGATCAGCGCGCGATAGCCGTCAGTGTTGCGCGACTTCAAATAGTCGAGCAACTTGCGGCGACGCGACACCATGCGCAGCAAACCGCGGCGCGAGTGGTGGTCTTTCACGTTCGTCTTGAAATGATCGGTGAGACCATTGATGCGTGCGGTGAGCAGCGCGACCTGGACTTCCGGGGAGCCGGTGTCGCCCTTGACGCGCTGATTGTCGGCGATCACTTTCGCCTTGTCCTGAACCGTTACAGCCATGTCGCTCTTTCCTTTTCTCTCGCTTGACGTTGCACTTTGGCAAAGACGACGATTATAAGCTGAAAAACGCTTAGATTTCAAGTAGGTTGGGCGTCCTTGACGTCCGGCCCGGGGATGACCCTCCGCGGTTGCGCGCGCCCACCGACCACATCGGCAATCCCCAGCAATTCGGTCCCGCAAAACACGGCGCACGGACCATCTTCCAGCCGCGCCCCATCCACGGTCTGCCCCTGGCGGAAAGCGGCACCGGCGGCCCCTTCAACGGAAAGTCGGACCATGGTGGCGACGAGCACGGACACCGGTAGCAAGACCCGGTCGCGCGCGTCCGGCGCGGCAGCCTCGAAATCGGGCAACGCAATGGCCTCCGCCAGCGCAAAACCACCGGTCGCAGTGCGCCGCAATGCTGCCAGGTGGGCACCGCTGCCCAACGCATGGCCAAGATCCTCCGCCAACACCCGGATATAGGTGCCCTTGCTGCATTCGACCTCGAGCACGGCGTCGGGCGGTTGCCACGAGACGAGCCGCAAGGCGTGAATCGTGATCTGCCGTGGCGGCCGCGGCACAGCGACCCCCGCCCGCGCGTATTCGTAATGCGCCCTGCCCTCGAATTTCAAGGCCGAATACGCGGGCGGGATCTGCTCTTGCACGCCTTCAAAGCCGCGCAGTGCCGCGTGCAGTTCGACGTCGGTAAAGGTCACGGGAAACGTCGCCGTCACCGGACCTTCGGCATCGCCGGTGGCCGTAGTCGCGCCGAAACGCACGGTGGCGGTGTAGCGCTTGCCCGCATCGAGCAGCGTCTGCGCAAACTTGGTCGCCTCGCCGAAGCACAGCGGCAACAACCCCGACGCCAGTGGGTCGAGCGTACCGGTATGTCCGGCCTTTTGCGCATTGAGTGCGCGCTTCGCGCGTTGCAGTGCTGCGTTTGAGGAAATGCCTGCCGGCTTGTCGAGCAGCAATACACCGTCGACACGGCGACGCGGAATGCGAATCGGGTTCATAAGGGCGCGCGCGGAATCTGTAGACGAGGCTTCAGCCTCGTGGTGACCGGCGCAAGGCGCAAGGCGACGGGCGCGGGGCGGAAACCTCGCCTACGGCAAATCGGAAAGCTTCTTGTCGGCGGCGACCGCGTCATCGATCAGCTGCGACAGTCGCATGCCGGACTCGATCGAGTCGTCATAGGCAAAATGCAGTTGAGGCACCGAGTAGAGATCAAGGCGCTGCGCGAGCGAGCTGCGCAAAAATCCGGTGGTACGCGCCAGTGCGGCCATCGTCGCCTCCGCGTGATCGCGCCCCGCGAGATGGGTGAAGTGGATCGTGGCATGCGACAGGTCCTGCGTGACATCGACGTGCGTGACGGTCACATCACCGACACGCGGATCCTTGACCTCGTTGCGCAGCAGGTCGGCCAGTTCCTTCTGGATCTGGTCGCCGACCCGGTGCGCCCGCTGCGAATTTTTTTTCATCCGAGATCGTCCTTACAACGTTCGCGACACCTCGACGACTTCGAAGACCTCAAGCTGGTCGTTGACTTCGACTTCGTTGTAGTTCTTGATCGACAGACCGCATTCGAAACCGGCCTTGACCTCGCGCACGTCGTCCTTGAAGCGCTTCAACGAATCGAGTTCACCTTCGTGGATCACGACGTTGTTGCGCAACAGGCGAATGCGCGAACCACGGCGCACGAGACCTT
>JBDTTY010000290.1:0-4384 GCA_040007975.1 Betaproteobacteria bacterium
TTGTTGGCGATGCCGCCGTCGACCAGCAGCCTGTTGTCGATTTCCACCGGCGCAATGGCCCCGGGCACCGACATGCTGGCGCGCATCGCCTGCGCCACGCTGCCGCGGTTCAAGACAACCGATTGGCCAGTTTCGATATCGGTGGCCATCGCTTCGAACGGGATGGGCAGCTTGGAGAAATCGGTGATACCCACCGCCGGCTGCGCCAGCACGCGAAAAAAAGCCTCGATTGAAACGCCTGCGATCACGCCCTTGGGCAGTGCAAGGCCGCCGTCCCGGACGCCGAATTCCGGCGCGAACAGTGTTTTGAAATCGTCTTCCTTGCGGCGGATGGCCAAATCCTGCCGTGGTGGATCGTCGCGAAAAATTTCCGGCCAGTCGGCGGCCAGCACGAGTTCCTCGAGGCGTTTTGGCGGCGTGCCCACCGCATAGGTGCCGGCAACAATCGCCCCCATGCTGGTCCCGGTCACACAACTGATCGGAATGTGCATTTCCTCCAGCACTTTCAGCACGCCGACGTGGGCGATGCCGCGGGCGCCCCCGCCGGAAAGGGCCAGGCCGATTTTCGGCGGCACACTGGGCACCCGTGCGGGGGGAGCGTCGGCCGCCAAAGCGCACTGCGCAGTCGCAAGAACCATGGACGCAAGAAGAGTCCGAGCAGACGCGCGCCTCGCAAATTGGATCGTTCTCGACATCTTTACTCCAGCAAGGCAAAAAAAGGAACGATCCGTCGGGTGCGACGGTTCGACGTCCATTCGCGCTGATCCTGCACCACGCCAAGTGGTCGTGGCGCCTACAGCGGCAGAACGGGATGGTTACAGTGGCGGGCCGTGATTGTAACTGGACGAAAGACGCAGATCCCGCCGATCGCAACAGGGCTTCGAAATCGTCGCTCCAAGCCTGTCCGACCTTCCAGGCTGGAGTGTCGTCGGCGGGAGGCCGGGTTTGCCAGCCGACGCGGGTTCGACCTATAGTGAGCACCCGTTCTATCAGGAGGTCGCAATGTTGCGCTGGCTCACGATGTTGCTGCTGGTTCCGCTGTGCCTTGGTGCTACTTCCGCCATCGCGCAATCCAAGAAGTCAGGAGGCGTTGGCAAGATTCCCACGGCCAATGATCGATCAATCTATGTCACGACGTACATGCGCGATGCCGGCAAGAATGAAATCCTGCTGGCTACACGAATCTTTCCGGATTTCCCGGACTACAACACCGCCGCACTGCAACGTTACTTTGCGATGATGAAGGCGCTCGAGCCAACGTACAAGCAGGACGACGATGTTGCCTATACCTGGGCGAAGAAAGAGAAGGTCACCAAATGTAGCATCTACCTGGAGTCGGACGACGCGGGTGCCAAATCCGGTACCGGTGCCGTCGTCGGATGTGAGGCCAATGGCGTGAGCAGTCTGGCGGCGATGTCGACGACCGGCCCCAAAGTTGTGAGTGCGTCGCAGAGCTCGAAGCACCTGGCCGATGTGATGGATCTTTTCAAGACTCAGTCTGAGCGCGCCAAACACAACATCCCGAAATAGCGGCGCACGATGCGTCGATGTCGGTGCAGCGTGACCTGCTCCGGTAGAATTCGTGGTCCCGTTCGTTCACCGGCATCGACGTGTCTCAAGTACGCACCCGTTTCGCGCCCAGTCCCACTGGCTACCTGCATCTCGGCGGGGCCCGCACCGCGTTATTCGCGTGGGCTTTCGCGCGTCATCACCGCGGCACTTTCATTCTGCGCATCGAAGATACGGACGTCGAGCGCTCGACGCCCACCGCCGTGCAAGCAATCCTTGACGGGATGGCCTGGCTCCAACTCGATTACGACGAGGGCCCGTTCTATCAGATGCAGCGGATGGACCGGTATCGCGAGGTGATCGCAATTATGCTCGCGCGCGGCCTCGCGTACCGCGACTACATGACGTCAGCCGAACTCGATGCATTGCGCGCCGAGCAGATGGCGCGCGGCGACAAGCCGCGCTACGACGGCCGCTGGCGACCGGAAAATTCCACCGGTAAAACGCCACCGCCCGACGTCAAGCCGGTCATCCGTTTTCGCACGCCAGACAGTGGCACCGTGGCTTGGGACGACGGCGTCAAAGGCCGCATCGAGTTCGCCAACAGCGAGCTCGATGACCTCGTCATCGCGCGCAGCGACGGCACGCCGACCTACAATTTTTGTGTCGTGATCGACGACTGGGACATGCAGATCACCGATGTGATTCGTGGTGACGACCACGTCAACAACACACCGCGACAAATCAATATCTTTCGCGCACTCGGCGTCGAGCCCCCGCGCTATGCTCACGTGCCGACCGTGCTGGGCGAGGACGGCGCCAAGCTATCGAAGCGCCATGGTGCGGTGGGTGTGATGGACTACGAGGCTGCCGGCTATCTGCCGGAGGCGATGATCAATTTTCTTGCGCGCATCGGCTGGGGTCATCAGGACGACGAACTCTTTTCGCGCCAGCAGCTGGTCGAGTGGTTCGAATTGTCCGGCATCAGCCCGGCGCCGTCGCGCTTTAATACCAGCAAGTTGAACTGGGTCAACCAGGAGCACATGAAGCGGATGTCCGAGGTCGATCTGGGCCAGTGTCTGGTGCCGTATCTGAAGCGCGCAGGACTCGATCCCGCCGTCGGACCGGATGCCGGCGCCGTTGCAGTGTTGCTGCGCGATCGCAGTGAGACGCTGGTCGCGATGGCGGATGCCGCGTGGTATTTTTACGCGACGCCGAAGGTGGCACCGCACAAAGTCGCCGAGTTGGTCACCGCCGCCAATCGCGTACCATTGATTGAACTGCACACCGAGTTCGCTACGGTCGACTGGTCCCGCGAGGCCCTGACGGCGGCCATGAAGGCCGCGGCGGCCCGCCACGGCTTGAAGCCGCCGCAGATCATGATGCCGATGCGAATGCTGGTAGCTGGCACACCGACCACACCTGCCATCGACGCCGTGCTGGTGTTGCTGGGCCGGGACGTTGCGCGTACGCGAATGGCGCATGCGCTCGGGCAACTCTCTTTTTAACGATCTTAGGAAACGAATGAAGCGAATGATCATGGTGGCCGCAACGGCCGTCGCAGCATCGGCAGCGTTGATGTCGGCTAACGCCTCGGCGCAAATCTCGGACGACTGGAAATTCCAGGGCACGATCTACGGGTATTTTCCCGACATCAGCGGCAAGACCAAGTTTCCTGCCGGCGGCACTGACGTCGATGTCAGCATCGACAAGATTCTCGGGAACCTAAAGTTCGTGATGATGGGCACGCTCGCGGCGCAAAAAGGCCGTTGGGGTGTATTTACCGATGTCATCTACATGGACGTCGGTGGTACGAAATCGGACATCCGGGACTTTACGGTGGGCGGCCATCCGTTGCCCGCCGACGCGGTCGGAACTGCCAATCTCGACATCAAAAGTTTGGTGTGGACCCTCGGTGGATCGTACCGGGCCGTCGCAGATCCCGGCCTGACGCTCGACGTGCTGGCGGGCGCGCGCCTGCTCGATGTCAAGATGAACCTGGATTGGCAGTTCACCGGCAATGTCGAGTCGATTCCGGTGGGTGCGCGCGGCGGCACCCGCGAGGTCAGCAACCAGCTTTGGGATGGCGTCGTCGGCGTCAAAGGTAAAGTCGCATTTGGTGCCGACCGGCGCTGGTTTGCACCGTACTATTTTGACGTCGGTACCGGCAATTCCGAGTTCACCTGGCAGGCAATGGCCGGGTTGGGGTATTCGTACCAGTGGGGCGACGTTTTTGCCGCATGGCGTTACCTCGACTACAAGATGAAGTCGGGAAGCCCGATCGAGGACCTCAACCTGAACGGGCCAATGCTCGCCGCCTCCTTCCGCTGGTAGCGATCAACGTCAACGGCCTCCGTCGGCGAGGTGGGTAGGCGAGGCTTCAGCCTCACGTACGCCACCTAACGAGGCTTGCGCCTCGTCTACTCGGCTACGCCAGCCAACGAGGCTGAAGCCTCGTCTACGGGATTGGTTTGCGGCATTGCGGTCCATGTGACCGGTGCTTTGCCCCGCTCCCCGCTTCGGGTAAAATAGCAATTTCCCGGGGCGAGTTTCATCATGACCAAGTTCGTCTTCGTGACCGGCGGTGTTGTGTCCTCACTCGGCAAGGGCATCGCCGCCGCCTCCTTGGCGGCCATCCTCGCCACCCGTGGTGTCCGCGTCACCAATCTCAAGCTTGACCCGTACATCAACGTCGACCCCGGCACGATGTCGCCATTTCAGCATGGCGAAGTGTTCGTGACCGACGATGGCGCCGAGACCGATCTCGACCTCGGCCACTACGAGCGCTTTACCGATGTGCGCATGGGCAAGCGCAACAATTTCACCACCGGCCAGATCTACGAATCGGTGATCCGCAAGGAGCGCCGCGGCGACT
>JBDTTY010000291.1:0-4353 GCA_040007975.1 Betaproteobacteria bacterium
ACGCCTCGCGGAGCGCGAGCTCGCCGGTCCCGCCGTGCACGATGCGACGCAACGCATCATCGACGACCAGCAACTCGTAGATTCCGGTGCGGCCACGAAAGCCGCTGTGATGACAGGTATCGCATCCGGGCGCCGTCGCCAATGGCTGCGTTACAGGCAGGTCGAGCGACGTAAGCAACGCGCCTTCTGCAGCGGACGGAACATGCGAGACCTTGCACACCGGGCACAACGTGCGCACCAGACGCTGCGCCAGCACCCCCAGCAGGCTGGACGCCAGCAGATAGGATTCGACACCCATGTCGGCCAATCGCGTCACGGCGCTGGCAGCATCGTTGGTATGCAGTGTGGCCAGTACCAGATGCCCGGTCAACGACGCCTGTACGGCGATCTGCGCGGTTTCGAGATCGCGAATTTCGCCGATCATGATCACGTCCGGGTCCTGTCGCAATATCGCCCGCAACGCACGCGCGAAATCGAGTTCGATCCGCGGATTGACCTGCGTTTGCGCGACGCCATCGAGCGCATATTCGATCGGGTCCTCAACCGTCATCATGTTGACTGCACCACGCGGCAAACGCGACAGCGCCGCGTACAGGGTCGTTGTCTTGCCCGAACCCGTGGGGCCTGTCACCAGCACGATGCCGTGCGGTTGCCGGATCAGCGTGTCGATCACGTCCAGCGTGCGCCCGTCCATGCCCAGTGCGGTCAAATCGAGCCTGGCACTATCGCGGTCGAGCAAGCGCAGCACCACACGTTCGCCCGCACCCGTGGGCAACGTCGACATCCGCACATCCACCTGCTTGTCGCCCAACTTCAACGCAATGCGGCCATCCTGCGGCAAGCGCTTTTCCGAGATGTCGAGACTGGCCATGATTTTCAACCGCGACACCAGCGCCGCATGCAATGCGCGTGGCGGCTCGATGATGTCCCGCAATACTCCGTCGACGCGAAACCGCACGACGCTGCGCGCCTCGAAGGGCTCGAAGTGCAAATCCGACGCGCGCTCGCGCAATGCCTGGAGCAACAGTGCGTTGATCATCCGGATCACCGGCGCCTGCGTGGTGCTGTCGAGCAGGTCCTCGGTGACCGGCATGTCCTGCATCAGGCGTGCAAGATCGGTCTCGCGCGCCAGATCCGTTGCCATCGTGGCCGTCGCCGCAGGCGCGCCCTGGTTGTAGGTCTGCGCGAGTTCGCGGGCGAATTCGTCGGGGGGAATCGTCCGTGCGATCAACGCGCGCTGCAACACGCGCTTGACCTCGATGACGCCGTCCGCCGTGGCATCGGGTCGCAGCAGCACGACAACCGCGTCCCCTTCGAGACCGGCCGGCAAGACACCATGCGCCTTGGCAAACGCATACGGTATTTGCGCAGCGAGCGACGCGGCGGCAGGTTGCAGCGGAGGCCGGGCGGTCATGGCGTGGGGACGCTGCCGTGGTCCTGCTATTGCGGCGGGGGCGCCGCTTCGCGCACGGGTGGGGTAACGCTCGGCAAGTTGCCTTCGAACGTTCCCGGCATGGCGCCCTTCGGGGGCAACGTCGGCACCGACTGGTCCGGCCAGAAATACCGCTCCGGCGGCCGTCCCTTTTCCTGCTCGCCACGAATGTAATCGTAACGCTCGGATGACAACTCGCGACCTTGCGCGTCGCTGCGCACCACCGTCGGCTTCAAAAAGATCATCAGGTTGACCTTCTGCCGCTTGCGCGCGTCGTACCGAAAAAATGCACCGATCAGCGGTATGCTGCCCAATACCGGCACGCGATCCGAACCATCGGAAAAGCTGTCCTGGATCAAGCCACCCAGCACGGCAACCTGCTGGTCGTCGACGATCACGGACGACTCCAGCGCGCGCTTGGACAGCACCAATCCGGTGGAAGTGCTAAACGATTCGATGCGCGAGACTTCCTGGTAGATTGCCATCCGGATCGAACCGCCCTCGGTGATCTGCGGCTTCACCCGCAGCAGCACGCCGATATCGCGCCGCTCGATCGTCTGGAACGGCTGCACCGTCGAAGACGAGCCGGTCGTTGCATATTGACCGGTGACGAACGGGACGTTCTGACCCACGATGATCCGCGCCTCCTCGTTATCGAGCGTCAGCAACGTCGGCGTGGACAGGATGTTGGCGCCGGCATCGGTTTCCAGCGCGCGGGCGAGGAAGCCCAGATTGGTGATGGTGCCAAGACCCGGTATGGTGACCGTACCGTCGATCACGCCGAGGTTGAGACCCTGCCCCAGCAGACCCAAGTTGAGTGAACCCGAAATGATGTTGTTGCCGCTGTCGCGCGTGCCGAAGTTGGTGCCGCCAAAACCCTGCACATTCTGTTTGTTGATGCCTTGCAGGATCTGCCACTGAATGCCGAATTCCGCGGCACGATCGGCGGCGACTTCGACGATCAAAGCTTCGACAAAGACCTGCGCACGCCGGACATCGAGCTTGTCGATGATGGCGCGCAGATTGTTGTACAGCGGTTCGGGACCCATGATGATCAACGCATTGTTCGCAGTGTCGGCCTGGATCGTGAGGCCTCCGGGCAAGGCGCCACCTGAACCCGAGCCGCCGGCGAACGGGTTGGCGTTGGCCTGGGGTGCAGGCGCGGAGACATTTGAAGTTCCGGGCGAATTGGGATTGGCGTTCGACGACGTTGCCAGTTGATTGCCGATCACCGACGGCGCCGGCGTGGAACTCGAGGGCACATCGCTGCCGCCGGACAACAATGCGCGTATCGTTTGCGCAACCTTGGCCGCTTCGGCGTTTTTCAAATAGACGATGAAGATGTTGCCACCGGGGCGTCCGGGCGTGTCGAGCTGTTCAATCAGCGCTTTGGCACGTGCCGCCCGTGCCGGATTTTCGGACCGCAACAGGATGCTGTTGGAGCGCGGATCCGCAACGACCGTCACCCGCTGCTGCGCGTCAGGCGGCTGCCCGGCGGCCGCAGACTCGGCGCTGAGCAACCGCGTCATCAACGGCACCAGATCGATCGCCGACGCGTTCTTCAGCGTCACCAGCAGCGGCTCACCCGCGGGCGGCTGATCAAGCGACGCGATGATCTTTTCGATGCGCCGCAGGTTTTCGGCGTAGTCGGTGATGATCAGTGCATTGGTGCTGGGGAACGCGGCGATCGTGTTGCTGGGCGAGATCAGCGGCCGCAGGACATTGACGAGTTGCTGCGCCGACTCATAGCGTAGCGCGACGACCTGCGTGACGAGTCGATCGCCGCCACTGCCGACCGCGCCGCTGGTCACCGCCGACCCGCTGAACTTGGCATCCGTTTCGAGGACGAGCTTGGTCACCCCGTTACCTTCGACCGCCGCCACGCCTTGCATTCGCAACGCGGACAGCAGCGTGGGATAGACGAGACTCTTCGGCACCGGACGGGCCGAGATGATGTTCACGGTGCCCTTGATCTTCGGATCAAGGACAAAATTGCGCCCGGTCATTTCGGCCACGGCCTTGACCACCGATTCGATGTCGGCGTTGACGAAGTTGAGCGTGACGGAGTCGTCGACAGCGGCCGCCGTCGTGTTCGCAAGCAACGCCAGCAGCAAGACGGCGCCCCAATGACGCAGCGGCGCCAGTGAATCGCGCAGTTCTCGGACGAAGCGACGGTGGGGAGCCGTCAAGGCGAAGTGGGCGGCCATTGGCGGCGGCGGGAGGGGACTCGCCGCAGAAAAATGTAGCGGCGTCGATGATAGCATGGGCCTGCGTGCGCAACTTCGGCACAAAGGGAGGCACGCATCTGCCACCTCCGGGGGACAACGGGCGCGGCGGGAATCCCCGTCGCGGACCGAAAACCATGAATCCAAAAGGCGCGTTGACCGCATCCAACGCTCGATAACCGCCGCTTCAGGAGAATTCATCATGGTAGCCGTAACCCCGTTATTTCGCCGGCTGGTACTGGGAGGTGCCTTTTTGGCGGCCGTCCTCGTGGTCTTGCTGCCCGCTAATCCCTTCGTTCCCCTCGTCATCGCGGCCACCGACACGAGCACGATCGCGCCAAACGACCCCCGAGCCGCGGCAGATGCCGCACAGGCAGCGGCTCAGGCCGCACAGGAAGCCGCCGAGCAGGCCCGCGAAGTCGCCCGCGAAGCCCGCGAAAAGGCCCGTGAAGCCGCGTCCGAAGCCCGTGACGCCGCCCGCGAAGCCCGCCGTTCCAATACCGAAACCGTAGTCCCCGGAGTCACGATCGAACGCGGTGCCAATCGCGGCGACCACAAGGTCCGGATCGACCTGCCGGGCTCCAGTCAGGAATTTGATTCGTTCGATCAGTTCGTCGACAAGGCGCCCGCCGTCGCCGCCGGGGTCGTGCTGATGTTTCTGATTGCGTTTCTGACCCCGGTGATCATCATCTTCAT
>JBDTTY010000292.1:0-4353 GCA_040007975.1 Betaproteobacteria bacterium
CAACCGCAAGTCCTTCGCAGCGAGCTATCTGCGCGTGCTGTTCGTGGACGGCGGCGAGGGCCGCGCCCGCGGGCTCTTGTTTCGGCTGCCGACAACGGGCAGCGATCAGGACAAGTTTCTGCGCCTGCGCGACGCGCCGGACTCGCCGCTCGTGACACTGGCGTGCGCACGCACACTGCCGGCTGGCGCCGAAGTCAAGCTCGTATGGGGTAAGGGCATCGCCGCGACAACAGGTGTCGCCACCACGTCGACGCAGGCAGTTGCGTACAAGGTGCGTCCGAGCTTTCGGGCGTCATTCACCTGCGACCGCGTGAACAAGGACGCGCAGTGCATCCCGATCCTGCCGCTGACGCTGTCGTTTACTGCGCCTGTTGCCAAAGTCGACGCCGCGAAGATCCGCATGGTGGACCCCGCCGGCAAGTCCTATCTGCCAAATATGCCCAAGTCGGACGACGGCGACTGGCTTGAAATACTGACCTTCGGACCTGGCTTGCCGGAAAAGCAACAATTCCGCATCGAGATCCCCGCGGGACTCAAGGACGATGCCGGCCGTGTCCTTGCCAACGCGCGATCGTTTCCATTGAAGGTGCGCACCGACGAGAACCCGCCTCTGGTCAAGTTCGCCGCTGACTTCGGTATTCTCGAACGCGTGCTGCCGGGCCAGGAGACGCCGCTGCTGCCAGTGACCGTGCGCAATGTCGAACCGGTACTGCCGGGCCAGCAGGCCGTCGTGCGCGACACGCCAAAGCTCGCGGCCAAAGCCCCCACTGCCAAGGACACGCCGATCCCGGGGCAGGTCGTGCAGGTCAAGCGCGGTGACGAGATGCAGATCGTCGCGTGGCTGCGCCGACTTGCGTTCGCCAACAAGATCGAGCGTGAATACGACGACAAGACCGAAAAATGGACGGTGACGCGCAACGGTTATGCGCAGTCCGTCTTCAAGAGTGGCGACACGCGGACAAAAATCGCCGTGCCGAAACCGCTGGGCGCGAAGGCGTTCGAAGTGGTCGGCATTCCGCTGCCAAACGCGGGCTTCTACGTGGTGGAACTGGCGAGTCCGAAACTCGGTGCCGCACTGCTCGGCGAACCGAAGCCGTTCTACGTGCGGGCCGCCACGCTGGTCACCAATCTCGCGGTCCATTTCAAGCTTGGCCGCGAATCGTCGCTGGTGTGGGTGACGCAATTGAACGATGCCGCGCCGGTTGCCAATGCCGCGGTGGCGGTGCGCGATTGCGGCGGCAGGACGCACTGGGAGGGTCGCACCGACGCGGCCGGCATCGCCCGCGTCAACCGCGAGCTGCCGGAGCGCGAGAGCCTGCCGTCCTGCGGCACCGAGGACAGCCTGAAGGAGTTTTTCGTGACCGCGCGCACCGACGACGACATGTCGTATGCGTTCTCGAATTGGGGCGAAGGCATCGCGCCGTGGCGCTTCAACGTACAGACCGGCAACTATAACGGGCCCTATCTCGCGCATGCGGTGCTCGACCGTTCGCTCGTCCGCGCCGGCGAAACCGTGTCGATGAAGCTGTTTATCCGCCAGCAAACCAGCAATGGTTTCGCGCTGCCGCCGCGCAAGGGACTCGACGACACGCTGCTCATCCGCCATCTCGGGTCGGAGAAGGAATACACGGTGCCGGTGAAGTGGAACGGGTCCGGTTCGCCCGCCGCAGGCGAGGCTACATTCGAGGTGCCGAAGGACGCATACGCCGGCACCTACCAGATCAACGTCAGGGACACGCTGGCACCGCATGCGAAGGAAGCGCAGCAGCGCGCGGCCGGCACGTTTCGCGTCGAGGCGTTTCGCGTGCCGCTGCTGCGCGCGCGGATGCAGGCCGTCGGTGTGCCGCTGGTGAATCCGCCGGACGTCAACCTCGACGTGCAGATCAGCTATCTCGCCGGCGGTGGCGCCGGTGGCCTGCCGGTGACGCTGCGCACGCAGGTCGACGCCAAGGTCGTCACGTTTCCCGATTACGACGACTATACGTTCGCGGCGGGCAACGTGAAGGAAGGCCGCGACGAGCAGGGCGACGCGAATGCGCACTTTGATGGATTTGCGTTCGCCGATCCGGACTTCGCCGACGCCGACAGCGATGCGGGCAATGCGGCGCGTCCGCTGCGCGGGACCGACCTCGCGCTGACGCTGGACCGTGCCGGCGGCGCGCGCGCGACAATCCGCAACATCGAAAAGTCGGAGCAGCCGCGGGATCTCGTCGCGGAACTCGAATACCGCGATCCCAATGGCGAAACGCTGACCGCGGCGGCACGCGTAGCGCTTTGGCCGGCGAAGATCGTGCTCGGCATCAAACCCGACAGCTGGGTGGCGTCGAAGGAACGGCTCAAATTCACCGTCGTCGCCGTGGACCTCACGGGCAAGCCGGTGGCCGGCGTGCATGTGCGCACCGACGCGTTCAAACGCGACGCGTTCTCGCACCGGCGGCGTCTGATCGGGGGCTTTTACGCGTACGAACACGGCTACGACACGTCGCGCGCGGGCGACCTGTGCAGCGAGACGACGGACAGACTTGGCCTCATGCAATGCGAAATGCCGCCGCCGGCCACCGGCAACCTGATCCTGCGCGCGCAAGCCACTGATGCGGATGGACGCGCGGTTGTCACGCGGGCTGACACCTGGGTCACCGCCGATGACGATCAGTGGTTCGGCGCATCGGACAACGACCGCATCGACCTGCTGCCGGAAAAAAAGCGCTACGAACCGGGCAGCGTGGCCCGCTTCCAATTGCGCACGCCGTTCAAGGACGCCACGATGCTGGTGACGATCGAACGCGAAGGCGTGCTCGATGCGTTCGTGAAGTCGGTCAGTCGCAGCGACCCGGTGCTCGAGGTGCCGATCAAGGGCAGCTATGCGCCCAATGTCTTCGTGTCCGCCTTCCTCGTGCGCGGCCGCATCGGCGATGTCGCGCCGACAGCACTCATCGACCTGGCCAAGCCCTCGTTCAAGATGGGGCTCGCCGAATTGCGCGTTGGGTGGGCGGCGCATGAACTCGCCGTCAAGGTGACGCCTTCACGCGCGACGTACAAGGTTCGCGACAAGGCTACGGCGACGATCGCGGTGCGGCGACCGGATGGCACTGCGCCGCCCAAAGGTAGCGAAGTGGCACTTGCCGCGATCGATGAAGGACTGCTCGAACTTTTGCCCAACGATTCATGGAAGCTGCTCGACGCGATGATGGCGCGGCGTGGCGAGGAAGTGGAAACGGCGACCGCGCAGATGCAGGTCATCGGCAAGCGCCACTTCGGCCGCAAGGCGATTGCGCCGGGCGGCGGCGGCGGTCGCGCGTCGTCGCGCGAGCTCTTTGACACGCTGCTGCTGTGGAAGGCGCGGGTGCCGCTGGATGACGCCGGCAACGCGACCGTGGAGATTCCGCTCAACGATTCGCTGACGAGCTTTCGCATTGTCGCGGTGGCGTCGTCGGGCGCCGGGCTGTTTGGCACCGGTGAAGCATCGATCCGGTCCACGCAGGATCTGATGCTGCTGTCCGGCCTGCCGCCGCTGGTACGCGAAGGCGACCGCTTTCGCGCGACTTTCACCGTGCGCAACGCAAGCGAGCGCTCGCTCGATGTCAATCTCACCGCGCGGGCCACCGCAGCAGGTCCGGCGCTGCCGGCACTGGAGCCGCGCACGGCAGTGCTCGCACCCGGCGAGGCCCGCGAAGTGAACTGGGAGATGACCGCGCCGGCCAACGCGCCCGCGCTCAACTGGCAGATCGACGTTACGGAGCGCGGCACGACCACGACGCCGGTGCACGATGCGCTGAAGATCACGCAGAAAGTCGTGCCGGCGGTGCCCGAACGCACGTACCAGGCGACCATTCTGCAACTGACGCAGCCGCAGGCGATTGCGGTACAGCGGCCAGCCGACGCGCTGCCCGGCCGCGGTGGTCTCAACGTGCAGGTGCAGGCGAAGCTCGCCGGCGAACTGCCCGGCGTGCGCGACTTTTTCGAGAAATACGTGTTCAGCTGCTTTGAACAGCAGGCGTCGGTGGCCATCGGATTGCGCGACCTCGCGCGCTGGAACACGTTGATGAGCACATTGCCCGACTATCTCGATCGCGACGGGATGGTGAAGTATTGGCCGGTGATGCAGCGCGGCGACGACACATTGACCGCCTACGTGATGTCGGTTGCAGGCGAGGCCGGATGGGCGATTCCCGAGCGCGAGCGCGACCGGATGGAGCAGGCGCTGATCGGCTTTGTCGAAGGTCGCCTCGTTCGCTTTTCGGCGATGCCGACGGCGGACCTCTCGATCCGCAAGATCGCGGCGCTGGAAGCGCTGTCGCGGCGCGCCGAACCGCTCAACGCCAAGTGGCTCGACAGCATTGCGATCGAACCCAA
>JBDTTY010000293.1:0-4323 GCA_040007975.1 Betaproteobacteria bacterium
TGATGCAGGCGGCGGACATCCTGATCTATCGCGCCAACATGGTGCCGGTAGGTGAGGATCAGATTTCGCACGTCGAACTCGTACGCGAGGTGGCCCGTCGTTTCAACCACATCTACGGTCGCGAGTCCGGTTTCGAGGACAAGGCGCGCGCCGCAATCAAGAAGCTGGGCAGCAAGAAGGCACGTCGTTACGACGAATTGCGCACGGCGTTTCAGGAAAAGGGCGATGCCGCAGCGCTGGAAGTCGCCAAGGAGTTGTTGAACGACACGCAGAATCTGGCACTGGGCGATCGCGAGCGTCTCTTTGGCTACCTCGAAGGTTCGCGTCGCGTGATCCTGCCGGAGCCTGACGCATTGCTCACGGAAAACGCGAAAGTGCCGGGGCTCGATGGCCGCAAGATGTCGAAGTCGTACGGCAACGCGATCCTGATGCGGGATGATCCCGCCGAGATCACGAAAAAAATTCGCACGATGCAGACGGATCCGGCGCGCGTGCGTCGTACCGATCCCGGCAACCCCGAGAAGTGCCCCGTATGGCCATTGCACCGGATCTATTCCAATGCGCCAACGCAGGAGTGGGTGATCAAGGGCTGCACCACGGCCGGCATTGGGTGCCTCGAGTGCAAGCAGCCGGTGATCGATGCGATCATTCGCGAGCAGGCTCCGCTGCACGAACGCGCGCAAAAATACATGGACGATCCGACACTGGTGCGCAACATCGTGGCCGATGGCTGCGAACGCGCGCGCAAGCTGGCGCAGGAAACGATGCGCGACGTCCGCGCGGCGATGGGAGTTTCGTATGATTGATGCCGAGCTCGATCTCGCGCATCCGTCGCCGGAGCCGAAGCCGCTCGCCCGTGTCTACGGCGAGGACTTCAACGAAATGCCGCGGGATCTCTACATTCCGCCCGAGGCGCTCGAGGTCTTTCTCGAGTCCTTCGAAGGTCCGCTTGATCTATTGCTGTACCTGATTCGTCGGCAGAACATCAATGTGCTCGACATCCCGATGGCGGACCTGACGAAGCAGTATCTGGGTTATGTCGAGATGATGCGTCGGTCCAATCTCGAGCTCGCTGCCGAATATCTGCTGATGGCTGCGGTGCTGATCGAGATCAAATCGCGCCTGCTGTTGCCGAAGCCGCCGACGCCCCCGGGCGAAGAGCCGCTTGATCCGCGCGCAGAACTCGTGCGCCGGTTGCTTGAATACGAGCGCATGAAGGAAGCGGCGCGCGCGCTCGACGCGCATCCGCTGGCCGAGCGTGATTTCACCACGGTGCGGGTCTGGTTCGATCATGTCGCTGCAGCGCGTTTGCCCGCCGTCCATCCGGACGATCTGAAGGCGGCGTGGGCGGTGCTGGTGCAGCGCGCGCGCGTCAATCGGCATCACCTTGTCACGCGTGAACAGTTGTCGGTACGCAGCGAAATGAGCCGCGTATTGAAGATGCTCGAACCCGGAAGTTTCATCGAGTTCACCAGTTTGTTTTCGGCGCATGCCGATATTGCGCACCTGATCGTGACGTTTTTGGCCATGCTGGAGCTTGCTCGCGAGCAGTTGGTCGATGTCGCGCAGGCGGCGCCTTATGCGCCGATTCACGTCACGCTGACCGGCACGCGACCGTTCGTCCTCGCCAGTGACGACGTCTGAGTCGCGGGCAATCATTACCCACCCATGAAAATCGCACGATGAACGAGCCCATGATGAATGCAGAAGAAACCGTGCATGGCGATGACGCCGCAGGTGATCTGGCCGAAATCAAGAGCATTCTCGAAGCGGCATTGCTGGTGGCCGGCGAGCCGGTACCGCTGGCGCAACTTGCGCGCCTGTTCGATCCGCCGCTTCCTGACGACACGATCCGTCACCTGCTGGAAGAATTGAAAGACGACTGGAGCGACCGCAAGGTCGAACTGGTGCAGGTCGTCAGCGGCTGGCGCTTTCAGGGCGTGCGTGCCGTGCAAACGTATCTTGACCGGTTGTCGCCCGAAAAGCCGCCGCGCTATTCACGCGCGGCAATGGAAACACTGGCGATCATCGCCTATCAGCAACCGGTCACCCGCGGCGACATCGAAGCCATCCGCGGCGTTGCCGTATCCACGAACGTCGTGAAGGCGCTCGAAGACCGGCAATGGATCGAAGCCGTAGGCCATCGCGAGACACCGGGACGACCGGCGCTCTACGCGACGACCAAAGCCTTTCTCGATGACCTCGGGCTGCGCTCCCTGGCGGAGCTACCCCCTCTCGCCGAGCTCGATTCCTCCCACCTTCTGGAGATGCCTGATGCCCCCACCAAGGCCGCCGAGACGGCACTCGCCCTCGCGAGTCCGCTCCTCGGAAACGACGATGCAGCAGCCGAGTCTGGCGCTGACAGCGATACAAGAGAGCCTCCCCCCGACACAGCACAAACGGTCCACTGACGAAGTTTTCAACGAGCCGCAGCGCTTGCACAAGGTGTTGGCCTCGTGCGGCTTCGGTTCGCGTCGCGCGATGGAAGACATGATCATCGCGGGTCGTATCACGGTCAATCGGCTGCCGGCGGAAGTGGGACAGAAAGTGGGCCCCGGTGATGAAGTGCGCATCAACGGCGAACTGGTGAAGGTGCGCTTTACCGAGCCGCGTCCGCGCATCCTTATGTATCACAAGCCGGCCGGCGAGATTGTCACGCGCGATGATCCCGAAGGTCGCCCCACCGTGTTCACGCGATTGCCCAGCATCGGCACGGGAAAGTGGATCAATGTCGGACGTCTCGACTTCAATACCGAAGGTTTGTTGCTGTTCACCAACTCCGGTGACCTTGCCAATCGGTTGATGCATCCGCGCTACGAGGTGGAACGTGAATACGCGGTGCGCATCATGGGCCGCATGACCGAAGAGCAAATGCAGTTGCTGGTGGACGGTGTGCAACTCGAGGACGGACCCGCCAAATGCGAAAAAGTTGAAGACGGCGGCGGCGAAGAAGAAGGTGCCAACCACTGGTATCACGTAGTGTTGAAGGAAGGCCGCAATCGCGAAGTGCGGCGATTGTTCGAGGCGCTGGCATTGCCGGTGTCGCGACTGATCCGCACCCGCTACGGCACGTTGGCGATGCCCTCATTGTTGAAACGTGGCGACCTGATGGAGTTGGAAGCAGTCGACGTTGCGGCGGTCGTGGAAAGTGCGGGCTTGAACAGGAACACCGGTGGCGGCGCCTCGCGACCGCGCCCGCAAGGCGGACCACCACGCGGCAAACCCGGTCAGCATCAGCGTGGCCCGCGTGGCCCCGGCGGACAAGCGCCCCTTCGTGAGGATGCGGTGGCGGCACAAGGCGAAGCGATGCCTCTGGCTGACGGTCTGGCGGCAGTGGAAAGTGGTGCAATCAGTCCAGATACGCCGATCGGCGAAGGCGCAGCGCCCATCGAGGGTGCGCGGCCCCATGATGGACCGCGGCAAGGCGGCCAGCGGCCGCCCGGCAAACACGGTGGTCGACATGGCAAGGGCGGACCTCGGCCGCAAGGTCAGGGCGGTGGTCCACGTCCGCAGGGACAAGGCAACGGTCCGCGTCAACACGGACAAGGCGGTGGTCCGAATCCGCAAGGGCAGGGCGGCGGGCCGCGACCGCAAGGGCAAGGCGGTGGACCGCGCACGCAAGGGCAAGGCGGTGGACCGCGCACGCAGGGTCAGGGCGGTGGGCCGCGCGCGCAGGGTCAAGGGGGTGGGCCGCGCACGCACGGTGGTGCGCCGCGACCGCAGGGGCAGGGCGGCGGTCGTCCGGACTTCGACAGCGTGCAACCGCAAAGCAACGCCAATGCGATCGGCTTGCGTCAACCCGGCGAGCAACGTCGCAAAGGCAACTTTGGCGGGTCGAACAAGGGCGGCTTTGGTGGTGGTCAGAACAGGAGTGGCTTTGGCGGCCAGAACAAAGGTGGATTCGGGGGCCAAAACAACAGCGGCGGGCCGCGTCCCAATCGGCAGCACGTGGACTTCGACAACCAGCAGCCGCAGAGCAACGCCAACGGCTTTCCGTTCGGCGCGGTGGGATTTTCGACGCCTGGCGCGCCACGGGGTCCCGGGGGCAATTTCAACCCACGCGGCAATCGCAACGGTCCGCGTGGACCGGGCGGCGGCGGTGGTGGTCAGTTTCGAGGCAAGGGGCCGGGGAACGCCGGTCCGCGGCCCAATCGCGGTCCCGGGGGCGAAGCCAATGGCAACGTCGCGCCAGGTGCCAAGCGTGCGCCGCGTCCGGATGCCGACGGCAACGTCGCATTGCCCAAACCGCCGAAGGCGGACGACGACGATTGATTTTGCGTAGGCGTACGTCGATTCCGTAGGCGAGGTGAGCCTCGCTGCGTA
>JBDTTY010000294.1:0-4313 GCA_040007975.1 Betaproteobacteria bacterium
ATGCCCAGCTGCGTTTCGGCCGGCATCGCCACCAGCCACGGCAGCATCCACTTTTTCATCCGCGTGTCGCCCATCATGTCCCACGGATGCACGAGCACCGGCATCCGCTGCGATGCGCAATGGCGCAGAAAATCGAGCATGCCAGGGTCATCCAGCCCCTTGGCGCCGACGTGATTGCCGATCTGCACGCCGATATGACCCGTGGCGCGCGCGCGCGTGACCTCGCGACAGGCGGCGTCGATATCCTGCAATGGTACTTGCGCCAGTGCTTTTAACCGGCGCGGGTCAGCCGCACAGAAGGTGATGGCGCGATCGTTCATCCGCGCGCACCAGGCGGCCGCCGCAGTGGCGTCCCACGCGTAGCCAAACATGATCGGCGTTGCACACACGAGCTGCACATCGATACCGGCGGCTTCGAGCCACGCCAAGCGCACCTGCGGATCCCACAACCGCGACTCCACCGGCCGGAAGCGTTCGTCGCCAACCATGATGAAGCCGTGGCCGTCGCCGGTGTCGGCGATCCATGGCGCCCGCGGATCGGCGGCGGTGGCGTCGTCGCGCGTGATGCGTGGCAGGAAGTGCGAGTGAATGTCGATCAGCATCGCGAGCATGCCTCCCGACGTCGTGCGAATCGCGGATTTTCATCGAATAGGCCGCTGGCTGGGGATGATCCGGCGGCGATGTTCATGATTGCGTCGGCAACGCCGCTCTACCGGGGTGCACGGTGCCGCACGCCGGGCACATGCGCAACGAGACGTCGCCATAGAACTGGGCGAAGAGCGGCGGCAAGTCGCGCACGATGCTTTGCAATTGCACCTCGACCCGGTGCACGCGCGTGTGACACGCGAGGCAGTACCACTCGAACGCGTCGCGGACACCGTCCGGTCGCCGGTACTCGATCACGAGGCCGACGCTCCCGGGTTCGGGACGTTGCGGCGAATGGCGCACATGCGGCGGCAGCAGGAAGATGTCGCCTTCGCGAATCGGCATGTCGCGCGGGCGACCATCTTCCATCAACCGCAGCACCATGTTGCCTTGCAACTGGAAGAAGAATTCCTCGAGCGGATCGTCGTGATAGTCGGTGCGCTGGTTGGGCCCGCCGACCACAGTGACGATGAAGTCGGTGTCCTCCCAGATCTGCGCGTTGCCCACCGGCGGCTTCAACTGCTCGCGATGGTCGTCAATCCAGCGTTGGAAATTGAATGGCGTGCGCATCATCAGGTGTCCTGCTGCGGGCAATGGGCCACGGCCTTGATCTCGATGCGCAGGTGCGGATGTGGCAGTTCGTGTACAGCGACCGTGGTGCGCGCGGGACCGGAGGCAGCGGTAAAAAACTCACCATACACTTCGTTGTAGCCGGCGAAATCCGTCATGTCGACAAGATAGGTGCTGACTTCGACGACATCCGTCAGCGCGGCGCCGGCAGCGGTGAGAATAGCGCCGATGTTCGCGATCACTGCGCGTGTCTGGGCGCGAATGTCGAAGGCGACGCTGCCGTCGGCACGGACGGTGGCACCGGCAATCGAGTTGTCCGGGCGCCGTGAGCTGGTGCCGGAGACGAAAATGAAATCACCGGCGCGGCGATAGTGCGGATAGGTGCCGCGCGGCGTTGCCATATGCGCGAGTACTTGGCCTTGCTGGGTCATGGGGAGTCGCTGCGTCGTGACGAGAGGGTGAGAGCTTGCCGGTGCCGCGCCGCGCGCGCAAGTCATTGCGTCGCGGTACCATTTCAAATTCGGGGCTGCGGCGCGAATTCGAGCCTCGCGCACGCGCTGCGCTGACCACGAGTGCTATCCATGACGCCAACCATTCCCGCGCATCGCCCATTGTCGGGCCTGACGATACTCGATCTCACCAACCTATTGGGGGGACCGGAAGTCGCCGCCAATGCATCGGACTCCACCGCGCTGATTCTGTTGCAGATGCTCGGCTTTCCGACCGCGCGTCGCGTCGCCCGCTAAGGCACGATGGTCCGCGGTAAAACGATCACCCCGTCGCAGGTCGCGCGCTGGATCGCCGCATTGGCGGTCGCGGCGGCCGCCGGTTACGCGTGCATGTTGTTGCACACGCCCATCCCCTGGATGCTGGGGCCACTGTTCACGATTGCATTCCTGCGGGTAATGGGCATGGACATCGGGGCGCCGCCGCCCGCCCGTTACCTTGGCCAATGGATCATCGGCACCTCGCTCGGACTGTATTTCACGCCGAGCGTGCTGCGCGAAGTGGGCGGCCTCTGGTACCTGTTGGCGGCTGGCGCCGTGCTGGCGATTGCGCTTGGCTATGTGTCGGGCATTGCTCTCGCCTGGCTTGCCGGATTCGACAAGACCACGGGCGTATTCGCCAGCGTGCCCGGCGGCGCGGCAGAAATGGCCACGCTCGGCGAACGCTTCGGCGCGCGTGTCGATCGGGTGGCGGCGGCGCAGAGTCTGCGCATCCTGATCGTCGTGGCCATCGTGCCAGGCGCGATCACCGCGCTCAACATCCACGGCACCGTGCCCTATGTGCAGGGGGCCAAGCAGTTTGTACCCGGCGGATTTGCGTTGCTGATGCTGGCCACGTTAGTGGGCAGCGCCATCTTCCAGAAACTGCGTCTGCCCAATGCATTTGTGCTGGGTTCGCTCGCCGTGTCCATTCCGTTGACCGGCGCTGAAATCGATCTTTCGTCGATGCCACCGTTGGTGTCCAATATTGGCCAATGGTTGCTGGGGTGCGCGCTGGGTTCGCGCTTTCAATCCGATTTCCTGAAGGGCGCACACCGCTTTGTCGGCGCGGTGGCCATCACTGTGGTGCTGTCGATCGTGCTGTCTGCCATCTTCGGTGTGGGTCTGGCATGGGCGAGCGGTCAGCCGCCGGTGACGCTGTTGCTGGGAACGGCGCCGGGCGGCATCGCCGAGATGTGCATCACCGCCAAGGTGCTGCAATTGGGGGTGCCGCTGGTCACCGCCTTTCACGTCACGCGTCTGGTCGTGCTGCTGCTCGCCACGCCGCTGATTTTTGTACGCGCGCGCCGCTGGCATCGCCGGCGTCGGAAGTTGTCACGACCATCATGAACTGGAAACCGAAATGAGCTGGAATCCGACGCAGTATCTGCAGTTCGAAGATCAACGGTTGCGCCCCGCCATCGATCTGATGATGCGGGTTCCCGACGTGTCGCTGCGCCGGATCGCGGACTTGGGATGTGGCGCCGGCAACGTCGCTCGACTCTTGAGCGAACGTTGGCCCGGCGCCACGGTGGTCGGGGTCGACAATTCCGCCACGATGCTCGAGCGGGCGCGAACGGCGACAGCGGCTGTACCGCAGATCACGTTCGAAGCGGCGGAACTCGACGCATGGCAACCGACGGCGCCGATGGATTTGATCTACAGCAACGCGGCGCTGCATTGGCTGCCGGATCACGCGACGCTTTTTCCGCGCTTGGCGGCGATGGTGGCACCTGCAGGTGTACTCGCCGTGCAAATGCCCGATAATTTTCGCGCGCCATCGCATACGACGATTCACGATGTCGTGCAGAGCCCGCGCTGGCACGCAACACTCGGATCGCTCGTGCGCACCGCGCCGACGGCGTCGGCAACTGATTACTACGCATGGCTGGCACCATTGTTTGCGCGCGTCGATATCTGGACCACCGAGTATCTGCAAGTGTTGCCCGCCAATGCGACAGGCGATCATCCGGTGGCAGCGTGGACCAAAGGCACGTGGCTCGTACCTTTTCTCGCGATGCTCGATGCCGCCGAGCAGGCGGCGTTGATGGCCGCCTACAACGCGCGTTTGGCACTTGCGTATCCGCTCCAACCGGACGGCAGCGTCCTGTTCCCGTTTCGGCGCCTGTTCATCATCGCCAACCGGTAAGGCCGCTTGACCAATGCGTCGGAGGCACTGTGGAGGGTAAAATCATGGGTTCCCGCGCGAAAACGGTGGGCATTGTGGTCAGCCCCGATTCGCGAACTCTTTCCGACGCCACGGTCCAATTCCCATGAACCAACCCGAATCCCTTGTGACGCTTGCCGCCTCGGTCAGCGCGCCCGCCTACGTTCGCCATCCCCGCCTGCTGGCCTGGGTGCGCGAAATCGCCGCACTGACGCAGCCGGATCGCATCGTGTGGTGCGACGGCAGCCAAGCCGAATTCGATCGTCTGTGCGCCGAAATGGTGGCCGCAGGCACGATGACGAAGTTGAACGAGGACAAGCGCCCAAATAGCTATCTTGCACGTTCGGATCCTTCCGACGTGGCGCGCACGGAAGATCGCACGTTCATCTGCAGTGAACACCGCGACGACGCTGGCCCCACCAACAACTGGGTGGCGCCGCTCGAAA
>JBDTTY010000295.1:0-4308 GCA_040007975.1 Betaproteobacteria bacterium
GCCGATGAAACACAAGGTCAAACGCGTGCATTTCGTCGGCATCGGTGGCGCCGGCATGAGCGGGATCGCCGAAGTACTGGCGACACAGGGCTTTGTGGTGTCGGGTTCTGATCTCATGGCCAGTGCCGCCACCCGCCGTCTGGCCAGTCTCGGAGTCAAGATCGCATTCGGACACGCGGCAGCCAACGTGACCGACGCCAATGCCGTGGTCGTATCAACTGCCGTGGCGCCGGACAATCCCGAAGTATTGGCGGCGCGCGAACGCGGCATTCCGGTCGTGCCGCGCGCGCTGATGCTGGCCGAACTGATGCGCCTGAAGCAGGGCATCGCTGTGGCGGGGACGCATGGTAAGACCACCACCACGAGTCTCATCGCCTCGGTGCTGGCCGAGGGCGGCCTCGATCCCACGTTCGTGATCGGTGGGCGCTTGTTGTCCGCCGATGCCAACGCGCGTCTCGGAACCGGCGATTTTCTTGTAGCCGAAGCCGATGAATCCGATGCGTCATTTCTGTACCTGTCGCCGGTGCTCGCGGTGATCACCAACATCGACGAAGACCATATGGAAACGTATGGGCACGACTTTGCGCGTCTCGCGCGTGCCTTCGTCGATTTCCTGCAGCGGTTGCCGTTTTATGGGGTGGCGGTTGTCTGCGCCGACGATGCCAACGTACGCGCTATTCTGCCCGAGGTGACCAAGCCGATCATCACGTATGGTCTTGCCGAAGATGCCGACGTGCGCGCTCTGGACGTGCGCAATATCGGGGGTCGAATGACTTTCATTGCGCGTGCCAAAGGAACGCCAGATCTTGCCGTCGAACTCGCGATGCCGGGTGTGCACAACGTGCGCAACGCCCTGGCCGCCATTGCAGTGGGCCGCGAAGTGCAGGTGGCGGACGCCGCGATTGCACGCGCTCTCGCCGAGTTTCGTGGAGTGGGTCGACGCTTTCATCGACATGGAGAGATTCGGCTGGACGCCGGCGGCACGTTTACGCTGATCGACGACTATGGCCACCATCCGGTCGAGATGGAGGCAACGCTGATCGCGGCGCGCGAAAGTTTTCCGGGGCGCCGATTGGTGCTTGCGTTTCAACCGCATCGCTACACGCGCACGCGCGATCTGTTCGAAGACTTTGTGCGTGTCCTCTCCGGCGTCGACGCGTTGCTGCTGGCGGATGTCTATCCGGCCGGCGAAACATCGATCGTCGCCGCCGATGGTCGCGCCTTGGCACGCGCTGTTCGCGTGGCCGGCAAGGTCGAGCCGGTATTCGTCGAAGACATCGCCGATATGCCGGACACGATCCGCACGCTGGCGCGCAATGGCGACGTGGTTCTGACGATGGGTGCCGGCTCGATCGGCACCGTTCCGGCGCAACTTCTCCGATGATGATGATCGAACCTCGCCTCTGGACCGGACTTCGCGGCACGCTGACGTACGATGCGCCGCTGGCGAAGTACACGAGCTGGCGCACGGGTGGCCACGCCGATGTGCTGTTTCGCCCGGCGGATCGCGACGATCTCGCACTGTTCCTGCGGCAATGGCCGTCGGCTCAACCGCTGCTCGTGCTGGGCCTGGGCAGCAACACGCTCGTGCGCGATGGGGGCGTGCGTGGCGCGGTGATCATCATGCACAACCCGGGTGCTGCCCTGGCCGTGATGGACGGCTTGATCTACGCTGATGCCGGTCTTGCCAGTCCCAAGCTGGCGCGTTTTGCCGCAATGCACGGATGTGCAGAAGCAGAATTTTTGGCTGGAGTTCCGGGGACGGTCGGCGGTGCGCTGGCGATGAACGCGGGCTGCTACGGCGGCGAAACCTGGCGCTTTGTAGCGCGTGTGGAAAGCGTCGATCGCAACGGCGAATTTCACGTACGAACGCCCGATGAATTCGAAATCAGCTATCGCAGCGTGCGCGAGCGTGACGGCGGCGTCGTCGCCGAGGTGTTCACGGCCGCGTGGTTCCGATTTCCGCAAGGGGATCCCGCGCGGGCGCGAGCCCGGATCAAGGACCTGCTGAGCAAGCGCATCGCGACGCAGCCATTGGCATTACCCAACGCGGGCAGCGTGTTTCGCAATCCGCCCGGCGACCATGCGGCGCGCCTCATCGAGAGTTGCGGTTTGAAGGGGCACGCTGTGGGGGCTGCGCGTGTCTCCGATCTGCACGCGAATTTCATTGTCAATCCTGCCGGCCATGCCCGTGCTGCGGACATCGAAGCGTTGATCGCGCATGTGCGCGCCGTGGTTCACGCTGCCACCGGCGTAGATCTCGAACCTGAAGTGCGAATCGTTGGAGTGGCGCAATGAGCGGTGGAACTGCATCTGATTTCGGCAAGGTGGCCGTACTGCTGGGTGGCCCGTCGGCAGAACGTGAAGTCTCGCTGATGTCCGGGACAGCCGTCGTCAAGGCGCTGCTTGAGCAAGGCGTGGACGCGCACGCCTTCGATCCCGCCGAACGCGACGTGTGGACGTTGAAGAGCGAAGGCTTCGAACGTGTGTTCATCGCGTTGCACGGCCGCTTCGGTGAAGATGGGACGGTGCAGGGCGCACTTGAAACACTGCACATTCCGTATACGGGCAGCGGCGTGATGGCGTCGGCACTGGCGATGGACAAATGGCGCACCAAACTTGTGTGGCTCGCCAGCGGCATTCCCACACCGTTCTATCGCGTCGCGACAATGGATACCGACTGGATGCGGTTGGTCGCTGAGCTTGGTTTGCCGTTGATAGTAAAGCCTGCGCGCGAAGGTTCGACCATCGGCATCACCAAGGTGGCCCGTGTCGACGGCGATGAAATGGTCGATGCGTGGCGCGCCGCGGCCAAGCACGATGATTTGGTGCTGGTTGAGGAATTTGTCGTGGGTCAGGAACTTACCGCAGGCATCGTCAATGGTGTCGCACTGCCGCTCATCCGCATCGAGGCGCCGCAGGGCAACTACGACTATCACAGCAAGTATTTTTCCGACGAGACGAAGTACTTTTGTCCAGCGGGTCTACCCGATGCGAAGGAGCGCGAGATTCGCGCGATGGCATTGCGTGCCTTCGAGATCGTCGGTTGCCGCGGTTGGGGCCGGCTCGACTTGATCCTGCGTGCCGACGGCACGTTTTCGCTGCTGGAGGTCAACACGTCGCCCGGCATGACCGGACACAGCCTCGTACCAATGGCCGCGCGTGCCGCCGGGATGGAATTTCCACAGCTGTGCGTCGAGATCCTGAAAGGCGCTCATGTGGGATGACGCGCGCCAGATGAATGCGTTGGCCGTCACGCTGGTCGTGATCACGATGCTTGGGTTGGCCGTTGCCGGTGTGACTTGGGTCGTGCGACAGCCCGCATTCGAATTGCGCGAGGTTACCGTCATGTCGCCGCTTGCCCGGACCAACGCTGCACATCTCGAGGCGGTGATCCGTGATGATCTCGTGGGCACATTCTTCACGATGGACTTGGCTCGCGCACGCAATGCGCTGCGTCAGGTGCCGTGGGTACGCGATGTTGCGCTGCGCCGACAATGGCCGCACCGGCTCGAGGTGACGGTCGACGAACACGAGCCGCTCGCGCGCTGGAACGACACGGCGCTGGTCAGCACGCGCGGCGAAGTGTTTGCTGCACGCGCCGATGAGGATCTGCCACTGTTCGAAGGCCCGGATGGCAGAGCCGCGGACATGCTCGCGCGTTATCAGGCGTGGGGCAGCGACTTGAAGCCGCTCGGTCTCACGATCCGCGAAATTCGGATGACGCCGCGCGGTGGCTGGCGGTTGAAGACGACAGGGGCCGCCGGAGCGCTGACGGTGGAACTCGGGCGCGATGAACCGGAAGCGCGTCTAACCCGCTTTGTTGCGGCACACGCACGCACGCTCGGCGCCCTGGCGCGTGCCGGTACGGTCGTCGATACGGTGGATCTTCGTTACCGCAACGGCTTTGCGGCCAGGATCCCGGCGTTTCGGGAAAAAAATTCGAGGCCCGCAGCATGAAGAAAAAAAGGGTGGCGGCATGTTGAAGGACAGCAAGAATCTGATCGTCGGACTCGACGTTGGTACGTCGAAGATCGTTGCGGTCGTGGCGGAGGTCACCCCCGAAGGGGCACTCAACATCATCGGCATGGGGTCGCAGCCATCACGTGGCTTGAAAAAGGGCGTGGTCGTCAACATCGAGGCGACGATGGCGACCATCCAGCGCGTGCTCGAAGAAGCCGAGTTGATGGCCGAATGTCGGATCAAGGAGGTCTACACCGGCATCGCCGGTAGCCACATTCGCTGCTATTCGTCGCACGGCATGGTGGCGATCAAGGAAAACGAAGTCACGCAGGCGGACATCGATCG